>NZ_WWSL01000045.1:0-8948 GCF_009875845.1 Collinsella sp. BIOML-A6 | reverse complement strand
GAGGTGCCCGGTGGCGCGGGCGAGCCGGCCGGTGGCGCCGGCCCAACCGTTGAGCGGCCCGGCGCCGGGTCCGCGACGGATCCCGTCCCTAGGCCCGCGACTGCGACGCCCAAGACGACCACGACAAGCAAGACGACAGTTACCAAGACCACGGCGTCCACGCCATCCAGGGCCAAGACTGCTAGCGCCGCCGCCACGCTCCCCAAGACCGCCGACAGCAACTGGATCGCCGCCTCCTTAGCGCTATTCCTGCTGGGAACAGCGCTTCTAGGTGCCACGCGCTGCTGCTGGGACACCCGTCCAAGTTACTGACGAAGTGGGGCTTGCTTTGGCAGTGTTAGCAATAAGGGCGGCTCCGCTAGTCTCGGGAGACCGCGGCATTCGGCTGGCTTGCTGAGTGCCGCGGGCAGTAGCGGACAGTAGCATCAAACCCTCAATTCAATCTCCCTCGTACGTAGGGAGGCCCCGCCATGCTGTCCACCGCCGAGCCCCTCACCAAGGCACTCGATACCCTCTTCAGGCGCAAGACGGTCAATGTGGCCGCGTTCGCCAACGGCGACGGACCCGTGAGCGAAATCTCGTTGGGCTACTTTTCCAGCGACCACGTCAAGAAGCACCCAGAGAAGTCGAATAACGGGTTTGCGGTCGAGCACGTCGTGCTTATGGCGAGGGCCCTTGCCGACGAGATCGCGGACTATCGCGCCGCCGCCGGCTGGCGCGGCCTGGACGAGGCGCCCTTCGAGGGCTACGCGTACGGCGTCGACGACTTCTACTCGGTCAGCTTCTTGCATCCGTGCCAGGACAAGGGGAGGGGCAGCCTGTAGAACGAGGTCGGCTCCATAGAGATCTCCTCGAGCCTTCCGTTGCCTCGCCGAACCCATGGAATCCCATTCGCGTCGACGAAAGCCGTTTCGGGCGCCGTGCGCACTCCCATTCCGTGCCCTCCCGTTGGGAGCCATATGTACCATGCTCCAGGAGGAAGCGTGCCGACGCAGACGCGGTCGGGAAAAGCGGGACCGTTGTCCTCTCCTTTGAAAGAAGGGCCGGCTCCGCTAATCCCGACGCAGGTGACGATTGCGTCGTAGACGGGGGACTCGCTTTCGTTTCGAAGCACGACGAACTGCCAGAAGAATCGGTTGTCATCGGGCTGATCGATTCGGTTTCGACCTTCTTCGTACCATGCCGATATGCGGGATGGCTGATGCCGCTTGATATCGTCCTCCCTGTTTCTTTTGGTCTGGTTGTTTTGACAGAATGCGGCAATCAAGGTCCCCAAGGTAGCGGCTCCGATGAATGCTTGGACAATCAGATTGGCGGTGTCTATATCGATGCCAAAAATCATTGGATGGTCACCGGCTTAGTATCGTGGGGCGAAAATTCTAACTCTGAATAATACGGCATGATTGATGGTTGGCGTTGACCGAATTCCCATTGACGGTAACAACCCACCGCACTCCTCGACCACCTCGATTGCCTTGCGATTCTGCTTCTCGAGCGCGGAGACGATAGCGAGGAAGCACCGCTCTTTCTGTCGGGGGCTATAATTAACCGTTCAAGCCAGATTCTGCCGTCTGTGGTAAAACAGCATGCTATTAAAGATTCTGGCCTTGATTAGAGTTTTTTATCCCAGTCATTGTCGCCGGATCTCCCTATGCGGCGGGGCTCGACTTCGAGGACGTCGTCGACTCGGCCCTCGAGCGTGCAAGACTTGCTGAGCTAGGTGGACTAGAGTAAGAAAAGAGAAATCAAAAGGCGAATTTACCGCGAGGAGCAAAATGTCCCATATAAATCAGATCCAAGAAGAGCTAAGGCAGATCGAAGGCGGGCGTTTTCAAACACTAGCAAATCAGTATCTATATAGGAGATATTCGCTTAACAACATCATTGAATTGGGATCCCAATGCGGCACGGATAAAACTACGACCGGAGTGCCAGATATGTACTCCGTAGGAGAGAATGGACACTACATCTTCGCGGCATACACAACCTCTAAATCCGACATTCGCAATAAGCTGCTAAATGATGCTATAGACTGCCTCGACAGGAGCAAAACCGGCATCGATCCGCAACTCATAGATCGAATCATCCTGTGCCACACATACTTTCGCCTTTCACCTCTGGTACTCGAGGAAGTCCGCGCCATCGATCCACGGATAGAAATAATCGGGCCAGAGACAATTGCGAGCGACCTTGATAGAAAATTCCCTGCGCTAGCGCATACGGTTTTGGGCATTCCGCTCGGAAAGGGGTCATTCATCGCCCCAGACCGCTTCATCGAGCGAAGCCTGAACGGCCGTTTCACAACCGACCTGTCGAAGCCCCTCATGCACAGGGATTCCGAGTTTTCAGGCATCATCGAATCGATAGAGCAAAGTAGGGCAGTAGTGATTCAGGGGCAGTCTGGATCGGGGAAAACCAAGATCGCCCTCGACGCATGCCTCTCATTCAGCAATCGGCATCACTGGGATCTTCTGATCTTGGACTCTAGGTATTCGTCGCATCTCGACGATGATATTGAGCTGATTTTGTCGGAGTCGGAAAACATTATCCTTCTGGTCGATGATGCAAACGGCAACCTGTCACTTGAGCACTTGCTGGGAATCTGCTTGGAAAACAAAAAGCTAAAGATTGTCCTCACCTGCAGGAAGATGCACCGAAGCGAGTTGACCGCGAAAATCGGCAGCTATCTAAATTTCAAAGAAATAGAGCTGGAGCCTCTAACCGCGGAAAACATTGAAGCGATACTCGAGACCGAATACAACATAAAAAACCTAGCACTGAGGGAGAGAGTATCGGCAATCGCAAACGGAAACCTGCGCTTGGCTATCATGGCAGCAAGCCCCATAGCAGACGGCAATTTCGAAGCCATCCAAGAGCCATACGATCTTCTGAACATCTATATGAATTCCGCCTTAGCTGGGTACTCCAGCAGGGAGCAGCGTCTCGCAGAGGTCCTTGCAATCTACGATTGCTGCGATCTTATTGAAGGAGACCCTTGTTACGAGGAACTCTTGGGCCTGGAGTACGACGATGCCGAGATTCGGGATTTTGCATCCAGATTGAACGACCAGGAAATCGTCACGATCCTTACCTCCGCTGGTGGCGTGCTAGCCATAAGAATGGAAGAGCAGAATCTTCGTGACTTCTTGATATGCCGCCACTTCGCAAAAGAAGGGAACGGCAGTTTTGCGGATTTCATTCTGCATACCGCAGAAATGCCGAACGCGCCGTATCTCAAAGCCGCCAAGTCAATGGCTGAAGTGTGCGGAAGTGCGAGCGTGTACGACTACCTTCGAAGGGAATGCGGGAAAGCTTGGGATGAAATTAAGAATCGGGATGCGCGAATTGCCGATCAGTTCATAATCACATTCAATCAACTCCTTCCCATACAGGCGCTCGCCTTTGCCTCAAACCGCATCGAAAGCGCTGCTTGCGCTGACGTATCGGAAGATATTCTCGGCATGAATTCGACATCCGACGGATCTATGCCCCTGCATATTTCCGTATCCCTGATGAGCTCGAGCGAGTATTCGCAAACAGCCTTAGAGTTGTTCGTGACGTGTGTAGAAAGAGGCACCGAGCGAGCGGCCGAGTACAACTGGGCATGCGGACCAGACGGTGCTTTCGCTTATGATCTCGATCGTACGGGATTCGATTTGGAAAACAGCAAACTCGATGCCCTCGCTCAAAAATATCAACAATCGCATTCCCGTAATGTTGCAGCATGTCTGATCGTCTTGACGAGTTCATACCTCTCTTCAAGGGCCCAGCGCGTTTGGCAAAATGGCATAACGTACACATACAACACCCTGACCTTCAGTTTCACATCAGAGTTGGCCGAGCTCCACGCCCATTGCTTCCGGGCGCTCTCCGTTCTAGTCGAAACCGAATTCAGCAGGCAAGTTAAATCCACCTTTCGGCAGCACTTCTCGTTCTATGGCAAAGAACCTGAAGCGGAGCACGCAGAAAACATGCATTCGGTGCTCTCGAGGATCGAAGAGCTATTCCCCAAATATAAAAGCGAAGACTCGACAACCGATCTTTCATGCGGCTTAAGCATCAACCAGATTTACGAAACATGCGCGCAGAACTCCCCTCTGAGCCTCGATGGGTTCCGCCAGAGCACATTCGACGCGCTTGGCTTGGAGAACTCTTGGTCTCTCGAAGAGAAAGAACCTAGAATATCCGCGGAAGAGTTACCGCTAGAACGACTGACCGAAGCCCTGGGAAAGCTGGCCGAAGATTATGAGATTTCCGGTAAAGAGTGGGAGTCGGGCAGGGCTATCGGAAAAGTCCTTCTGGAAATTGCCAAAAGGACCCCAGATACCGCTTCAAGCATAATCGCACGCAATATCGCATCGTTGCCCTCGACGATCCCCGTTCCGTATGAAGCACTTGATTGCCTTGCTGAAGCCATCGGCAGGAGGGTCCTTAGAAACGAGCTGGGCGCGGTGCTCGACGTGAGTGACCATCCGGCCCTGTTTGACTATCTTGATTTGCTAGCAATAAAGAGCGGGCCCGACAAGGAGGAGCTCGACGAGATCCTCGCAAGACTCGATGACGGCAGAACGCATCTCTGCTTGGAAGATTTGGAGATAGTCGAGCCAAAGCATCCTGGCTATATGCTCAAATCTGCTTTTAGGTTTTCCGAACATACACACAATGATGAGGTTTGGCGGTTTTTCGGCAACTGCGGAGACGAAAAGCGCGTCTCCGCTCTAGATTCGTACTTCGGATCCAATCCCTCACCGGCTGTCAACCTGTATTTTCTCGCACTTGAAGGACGCCCTTCTTTCGACTATAACCTCGCTTTCCTACGCTGCCTTTTACGCCTTGAAAGTTCAATGATTGACCGTTTTTTGGAATACGCTGCCAACCTCGACTACCGACAAAGGCACGATCTCCTGCGAAGAATCAGCTCGTTTTGGACCGTCCAGGACGATCACGCTTGGAATCTGCTGAAAGCAATGATCGATGAAGCGCTGAGCAAACCACTCGGCAGGTATGAAATAGCCTTTTTGTTTCCCGTTCATGATGCAAATGCGCTCTCGAGCGATTTTTTTTGGGAGCGCCTGGAATATACCATCCGCGAAAGGATCGCCGACGCAAATAGTCTCGATAGAATAAGCTGGGCCTTGTCCGATTGCAATGACGAGGCGAGGGTTAGGGCTATCACCCTCATTCTGACGCTCGATAAAGACGGGATATCGATCAACCATTTGGATCTCCGTCGATCTTCAATGAGCGGGTCCCCTGAAAAAGGCTTTATTCCAGCAAAGCTCAAGGAGATTGAGGCGATTGACTCGATTGCTGCTCAGCTGCCCGCAGGTGTTGCATATTTAAAACACAGAGAATGGCTGTCAAAAGTGAAGTCATCAATTGAAGGAGACATCGAAGACGAAAAGTGGGGGCTATTCCACGACAGGCAGTAATCGACTTTGACACCTAGAATTAGGAAAAGTCTCAGGCGCTTCGGCCTAAACCATACCCCGTTTACCATTGGGATAGATATCGAAACTCAACCTGTCCGAGTTTCGCTTGTGTTTCGATTTTTGTCCCAGCGCTGTCCCACCAACGTTCCGCAGCATGTCGCAGTGAGCCGCCATGTTCGGATGACTGTGAACTAGGCAATATAGGTGAACTGGGTAGAAAGCGGCGGTACAAACGCATGCTAAAACTGGCAAATTACTATGAAAGGTAATCTTATGGCAAACACGGAGGAATCAACTAAGGCCGTTCTAACGCGCTTGCAAGACGACGCAAGGCCAACTATTTGCAGCGACTCTCTCGAACTTATTTCGAATGTCGCAGAGGTTGGTCTGGACGAAATTCTCCAAAACGAGTTCTTGAAGGACATTCCCGTCATCTCAAGCGCAGTGAGCATCTATAAAATCGGAAACAATATCCACAATGCGCACCTACTGAAGAAGTATGCGTGTTTCCTCGATGAGTTCAACCGCGACTCTTTTGAAAATGGCTCGAGGAAAAAGTACAAGCAATACTTTGAAGAGTCAAATAGGAAGCGCGATATTGAGTACCTGCTTATCCTGCTCGAAAGATACATTGAGGAGGACAAAGCGCGGCGACTAGCAAAGATTTATGAGGCCTATCTAGATAAAGAAATTAGCTGGGGCGATCTTCGTTTGTTCGCAGAGACGCTGGACAGATTTCTACCTGGAGACTACGAGATGCTTCGAGAAAAGGAAACTATTCAGACGCTCAGAGGCAAAGATACAGAAGTTCTGCTTCGATTAACCGGACTTGGATTGCTGATTGAGGATATCCATCGGCAGCAGTGGGACGTAGTAGACGAGACGCTCACCTTCGACGATCCCGGCGATATCGAGAAAGAAGAAAGGGTTTATCGTAGGACCGAATTTGGAAACAGGATGGTATCTATACTTGGCTAGCTGCTGCAGGCAACAATTTGAGCGCGCTCTTGTCGTCTTGATTAAACTGCTCGCATGCCAGTGACAAAGCAATTAGCTTAATTGGTCGAATGGTTTATTAGCCCAATACGCGTGGCCTAAATCGGCTAATACACATGATGGTGAAATTCTAAGCCGCTTTTAAGCGAACATGACTTTCCTCATCTTCGGTTGATTATTTCGTCTTCGTTTTGTTAATTCGCATGGAAACAAGAGCTGCGGCTATCGTTGACAACGGGAGAGGCGGCGCGAATGGCGCTATTCGACGAGAGAGTAAATTGCCTTGCAGATTGTCACGCCGAAGTCGACCAGGAACCTTTTTTGTCCATCGGTTAGCCTTGCTCTCTCTTCCAGTGATTCCTTGCTCGAGTGCCTGAAACACTGGATCTTGTATCTGAAGCTCTTCACCGTATTGTCGTCGACGAGTCCAAGCGTCACCTTCGAGTAGTCAGGTTGTATGAACTTCCCGTTCTCTTTCAGCAGGTTCTCGATCAGGTTCGCGATCTCCCTGAGCTTCTCGTTGTCCTCCATCTCCTCGAATCGCGAATTGCCTGCGGAGATGAGCTGGATCCTCTTGTTCAGATTATCGCCGATTGCCACCGAGGACGCCTTGCGCACGAAGGTCATGTCGGCAACCATCGCGCGGCGGGTCGCCCAGCGTACCGTGCCATCATCGTCGAGCCCAAGCGATATGGCTCTGTCCCTGATTGTCCCGTATGTAAAACTGGGTGGTTCTTTCGGGGGCCTGCGCAGTACGTCGGGGAATTGATCGATGATATAGCCGTGTGCGTTCAGATAGTAGGCGACGACATAGAACCAGCACCTGTCCTCTTTCCTATTCGGCTCGTTTTCTGGTTGACACAGCTGCCGGAACTTCTCTATCGCTTCTATCTCGTCGTGGACTAGGAACTCGAATCCCTGTGTCTCATCCTTCCCGTAGAAGACGTTGTAAGTTCTGTTCACGCCTTCGATAAGTGAGAAAAAGTGATAGTAGTAGTCGTTCTCTGAAATGTTATCGAGATAGTACTCTCTCAGGTCGATCATCTGATTTCAGGTCTCCGTTCGTCTTTGGTGAAGTGGCTGTGCCCGCATTTGGCCCTGGCTGTCATTAGGCTCTGACCTGTTACCGACTTGGGCTGGCGGGCAGCTGCAGGTCGTCTTCCCGAACGGCGCGCGGTGATGCGGTTTCGCCGCGATGTCTCTCTGTGCGGCGCATTTCCTCAAACACTGTAGAAATGTTTTTGCGAGCTGCCGCACTTAACTAAGCTCGCATAGACACCGTAGCACATGGTATCGAGGTTGTTGCACGCGTTTTCAGTTGAGGGCACTGTTGGCGACAGGGCTGCTCAAGCTCCATTTGATGTCTCTTCGAAAGAGCGGTATCGCTCACGGGCGGCCGGCACAGCCGCTCTGGCATTGGAGTGCTAATTCGCTCCGGAACCACGTTCCGAACAAGGAGCCCAGCTAGGGCGTATGAGTACTGGAACCCATGGAGGCGGGCAGCCGCTGCAAGGACGAGTGCCTGCCCGAGGAGACGAGCCGCCGCATCGTGGACGTCATCAGCGACGTGAACTCGCCTACAGCGATCACGCGCGGCGCTACCTGCTCGCGACGGGCTGCGTGACGGAGCGCACCTACGTGACGGGCTCGCCCATGGCGGAGGTGCTGCGCACGAACCTGGCGGCCATCGATGCGAGTGACGTGCTGGAGCGCGAGGGCCTGGAGCCGGGAGGCTACTTCCTGCTCTCCGCCCACCGCGAGGAAAACATTGACACCGAAGCGAACTTCATGTCCCTCTTCGGCGCGATAAACGCCCTCGCCGAGGAATACGGAAAGTCCATCCTCTACAGCTGCCACCCCCGCTCCCGCAAGCGCCTGGAGGCCTCGGGCTTCCAGGCGCATCCCCTGGTGCGCACCCACGAGCCCATGGGCTTCCACGACTACAACAAGCTGCAGTCCAGCGCTTACCGCGTCGTCTCTGACCCCGGTACCCTCCCCGAGGAGTCGAGCTTCTTCGCGAGCGTCGGCCGCCCGCTCCCGGCGGTCTGCATCCGCACGAGCAGCGAGCGCCCCGAGGCGCTTGACAAGGGATGCTTCGTGCTCGCGGGCATCGACGAGCGGGGCCTGCTCAACGCCGTGCGCACGGCGGTTGCGCTCACGGAGGATGGCCTCCACGGAATCCCCGTGCCGGACTACCAGGACGACGTGGCCCCCAAGGTCGTCCGTATCATCCAGTCCTACACCGGCATCGTTGACCGCATGGTGTGGAGGAAATACTAATGTCTCTTTTTACGACGGGTTCGCCGTTGGTCGCTGAATCGATGGGTATGCAGGCTCTATGGCAAGACTCACACGTTATGGTCAAGTGGCTCAAAGATATTATATCGTCTAGTTTGACCGTTGAAGAAAAGACTCACTGCATGGCCTGTGCCTTCATGCTTGCCCTTGATTGTCATTTTCATTGCAACAGCCTCAGGACTCAGCGCAACGCGTTGCGCTGAGTCCTGAGGCGCGAATCCG
>NZ_WWSL01000044.1:0-9663 GCF_009875845.1 Collinsella sp. BIOML-A6 | reverse complement strand
GGGGCCGCGGGGGCGTTCGGCTAACTGCGGGAACGGCCTATTTGCTCAATGTGTTCGGCTGAGATCGGAAATCAACCATTGGTGGATATACTCCGCCTGACACCATTTCAGGTGCAATTATAGGTACTGCACTTGGCATTCTTTCAGGCAAGGGGGCAACTGCCGGCATTGCTATCGCAGTCCCGGTCGCGGTGATAACCCAACAGCTCGATGTTCTTGCGAAGACCGCTGACATCTACTTTGTCAAAAAAGCTGATGCGGCCGCCGAGAAGGGCGATATTAGCAAGATCAGTTTTTATCAATATGCTTCTTTGGGAATAATCGTTCTTTTCAAGGTTATCCCAATTTTCCTTGCAGTTCTCGTTGGCGGAGAGTATGTCCAAGCTGCATTCGACATGATTCCTGATGTGGTAATGACTGGTTTGAATGTTGCTGGCGGTTTGTTGCCAGCCATTGGTTTTGGCATGCTTCTCAATTTGATGCTTAAGAAAGACAATTGGGTTTTTCTCCTCGTCGGTTTTATCTGCGCGGCGTTTGGCGGTATGTCCACGATTGCGATTACATTTGTTGGCGTAGCGGTTTCTTACATTGTCATCATGATGTGTGGCAATGACGCATCTGCTGCTAAGGCAGCTGATGGGATCTCTGAGGATTCGGATGTGGAAGAGGAGTATGACCTGTGAGCGAGAAAAAGAATGCCATCACCAAGCGTGATGTGAATAGCATGTTCGGTCGTGCCCTGATGTACGGCGCATCTTGGAACTACGAACGCATGCAAAATCTTGGTTTTCTGTATATGATGGTTCCGGCGCTTAAGCGAATTTACGGTGACAAGGATCCTGCTGAGATGTCGCAGGCAATGAAGCGTCATCTAGAGTTTTTCAACACCCATCAGACTGCAGCTCCTTTCATTGGGGGCGTTGCTGCGGCGATGGAAGAACAAGAGGGCAATAGGGCTGGTAGTGCTATTTCCGGTATCAAGGTTGGTTTGATGGGACCGCTTGCCGGCATTGGAGATTCTCTGATTTGGCTGACCCTCGTACCGATTTGTTTCAGTGTCGGTGCTTCTTATTCAGCACAGGGCAGCATCATTGGCGTGCTCCTCGCTTTGCTGCTTATCAACGTGATTAATGTTCCGTTGAAATATTTTGGTTTGAAGTTCGGTTACACGAGCGGCTCTAAATTTATCCAGGAAAGCCAGGCTCGCGGCACGCTCGACAAGATCACAAGTATGGCAACGGCTCTGGGTCTCGTGCTGGTTGGCGGCCTTATACCCACTATGTTTTCTGTAACATTTGGCATCTCCTTCACTCAAGGTGATTTGACTGTTAGTTTGCAGAAGATTCTCACGAGCTTGCTTCCCGGTGTTGTCCCCATGCTGATTACTTTGCTGATGTGCAAGTTGGTCCGTAAGGGTAAGAGCCCCGTCATGCTCATCGTTGCAACACTGATCGCCGCCGTTCTTTTGACTATGTGTGGAGTTCTGGTTACTGCTTAACTACCAATTTGTAAGGTTATCTGGGTGCGTGCGCTTCATGCGTTGCGCACCTTCTTTTTAAGGGGAGGTCGGCATGGAGCTGTGGTATTCAAAGCCTGCGGGAGCGTGGAATGAGGCGCTTCCAATCGGAAATGGTCATATTGCGGGCATGATTTTTGGAGATACCAAACATGAGAAGATTTGCTTGAATGATGAGACGATCTGGTATAGGGGCAAGACCGATCGAAACAATCCCGATTCTCGCGAACATCTCGCTAAAATCAGGGAGCTTCTAGTTAACGGAGACGTAGCAAGCGCTGAGGAACTCGTTCGACTTACCATGTTTGCTACGCCGCGAGACCAGAGTCATTATGAGACTATGGGCGAGTTGTTCATTGAGCAAGAATACGTGGGTGACGCTAAATTATACCGACGTTCTCTTGATATTGACAAAGCCGTAGCTGCAGTTGAGTTTGAATCTGATGGTGTACGGTACCGCAGAGAGTATTTTTGTAGCTTTTCGTCAAATGCGATGATGATTCGCTTTACCGCCTCTGAACCTGGTGCGCTGAAGCTGAATTGCACTTTGGGGCGAAAAAAGAGATTCAACGATGGGGTTCGTCAAATCGAGAACGGCATTATTATGTGTGCGCATGCAGGAGGTGCGGCAGGCGTAGGGTTTCAGGTTGGCTGCCGTGTGCTTTCTAGCGATGGCGATGTAGATATATTGGGTGAAACTATTGTTATTCGCCATGCCAGCGCAGTTGATATGGTCCTCTTGTCAGCTACGGATTATTGGGACTATGCTGGCGACGAAAAATGCGAGCAGCGTCTTCGCGAATATAATGCTAATTCGTATGATAAGCAGTTCTCGCATCATGTCGAACGTTATCAGGATCAGTTCGAGCGTGTGTCACTTAATTTCGAACATACCGGCCCTTCTTTCGACGATATCCCCACGGACGAGAGGATACGCCGGTTGGCGGCGAGTGGGGAAGATATTGGCTTACTCAAGCTCGCCTTTGATTTTGGACGGTATCTGCTTATTTCTTCTAGCCAGCCTGGAGGACTTCCAGCAAACCTGCAAGGAATATGGTGCGACGAGATTGATCCTATTTGGGGCTCAAAATATACAATAAACATCAATACCGAGATGAATTATTGGCTGTGTGGCCCATGTAATTTGCCCGAAGCTCAGCTTCCTTTGTTTGACATGATTGAGCGAATGAGAGAGCAGGGTAGAGTGACTGCGCGGAAAATGTACGGTGCACGCGGCTTTACATGTCACCATAATACCGATGCTTTCGGAGATACCGCGCCACAATCCCATGCAATTGGGGCTGCCGTTTGGCCACTGACTGTTCCATGGTTGCTTACACATATTTGGGAGCAGTGGCGGTATACTGGAGATAGACAGTTGCTGGTCGACCATTACGAGTCGTTCAAAGAAGCCTTCCTCTTTTATGAGGACTATCTTTTCGAATATAAAGGCAATCTAGTTACCGGTCCTTCGGTGTCGCCCGAAAATCAATTTAAGATGATGGATGGAACTGTGGGCAACGTCTGTATTGCCCCCACAATTGACGGTGAGATATTAAGGTTTTTCTGTGAATGTTGTCTCGATATTGCCAAGGAACTGGGCGATAATAATGATTTTTCCGAGCGTGTGAGCAGTGTTCTAGAAAAACTACCTCCTATCAAAATAGGCAAGCATGGCCAAATTCAAGAATGGCTGGAAGACTATGAGGAAGTGGAGATTGGCCACCGACACATCTCTCCCCTGTTTGCTTTACATCCGGGCCATGAAATTGATATCGAAAAGACCCCAGAACTTGCGCGCGCGGCGCTGCGCACCATTGAGCGCCGTACGGCAAATAATGATTATCTGGACAAGAAAAACCGTGACGGTGCAATCGACGACTGGAAGGGCGCAGGACTTCATGCCAGCACTAGAACTGGATGGAGTGCTGCATGGCTGGTGCATTTTAACGCGCGCTTGCAGCAAGCTGAAGCCTGTTATTCTGAGCTAATGGGCATGCTCGCAAATTGCACTCTGCCTAATATGTTTTGTGACCACCCACCGTTTCAAATCGATGGTAACTTTGGGTTGACCAGCGGCTTATGCGAGATGCTGCTACAAAGTCAATCGGATGGACTTCGAGTGTTGCCCGCCCTACCGCAAGCGTTGCACAGCGGCTCATTCTCGAGGCTGCGTGCACGTGGAGGCTTTGCGGTAAGTGCGGTGTGGCGTGAGGGTACGATTACTCATTTGGAGCTTGAGGGTGCGCCGCGCTCGACGATTACTGTAGAGGTTCCTGCAACAATTTCTCCGTTTGCAGAGATGCAAAAGCTTGACGTTAAGCTGAATGAGAATGGTTACTGGGAACATACTTGGTAGTTGACCAGAATGAATCGAATAGCGGGGTCGTCATTTCCTTGATGGCCCCGCTGGCACTAAAGCTTAATCGGGCGCGCCTCAGGATCTTCCTATTGATATTTGAACCTGCCAAAGATATATGGATAATAATATAGGAAGAATGAATCTAGTATCTCTATAGGTGAATTAAATTGGCAAATATTCGGGAGATCGCGCAACTCGCCGGCGTTTCGGTTGGTACTGTCTCTCGTTACCTTAATGGGGTTACAGTTAGAGATGCTAACGCAAAAGCTATTGCTGATGTTGTCAATAGGCTCGGCTACCGCCCGAGCATCGTGGCTCGCTCTCTTGCTAAGAATGAAAGCTATACGATCGGTGTTCTTATGGCTAACGCGGGCAACGTATTTGTTGGTTCGAGTATCGGTCGTCTAGAAACTAAGTTGGAGCGCATAGGTTACTCGGCTTTATTTATTGATTTCCACAACGATACCGATGTTCTTCAACAGAAAATAGATTTCTTGCAGAGCCGTCAAGTTGATGCAATCGTTATCTTTTTATCAGAAGTAGAAGACGCAAAGCTTAGGAATTTAACTAACTTTGATTGTCCAGTAATTGTTGTGGACAACCCCATCCCAAGTGACAAAATAGACTCGATTGTAGTGGACAATTCAGAAAGCTCTTGCCGCGTTATTTCTGAAATGATCAAATTTGGCCATAACAGAATAGGGATTATTGCTTCATCTCAAGAAACTTATGTTGGCAGGGAGCGATTGAGTGGCTGGCGTCGAGCATATATTGAGGCTGGCTTAACTATACATGATGAAGATATAGTAACCTGCAATTCTACGAAAACTGGTGGATATGCCGCCGCTCGAAAGTTGATGAACTATGGCGCTGTGAGCGCAATATTCGCCAGTAATTATTATATGGCGTTAGGTGCTTTGAAGGCCATGAATGAACTGGAAGTACGCCCTGGGGTAGATATGGGGTTTGCCAGTTTTGATGATTACGATTTTAGTGATGTCCTCTATCCTCCTTTGACGGTAATTTGTCAGCCGATGAACGAAATAGTTGATTTGATTATGCGCATGGTTTGCCACCGTTTGGACGGCAATACCGACGACTACGGTGTGCATGTCCTTAAATGCAATGTTTTGATGACTGAATCAGTTCGTAAACCATCAGCAATCTTGCCTCGCTAATGTTTTCCTGAGATTTCTATAAGACAAGAATGATTGGTATTCAGCAAAGTGCATCGCTTACGTTCCTACGTTGTCAACGTGGGAAGAATTTGCAGGCGTGTTAGCGCCGGAGAAATATAGCGATGAATTCCTGCACCTTAGTCATTGTGGCTCATCAATCGGGAACTCTATATTTTCCGGCCAGGGGCTTCGCTTATTTGTAAATAAAAAGATTTGTCACTTCATATCCCCATTAATCAAGCTACACACAATCTTGCTCTTTTACTAATCAAGAATTGGTATAATCTTGATTAGCTAGAGAGCAAGATCGGAGAACCATGGCATTCAACGACCTGGTGGCCCAGAAAATAAAGGACTTTGAGCAACAGGGAGTTCCGCAGGTCTTTGAGCGAGACCTTGATCTGGGAAACCCGCAGGAGCCAAAGCGCGACAACATCGTACATGTGATTGTAGGAACCCGTCGTTGTGGAAAGACGTATCGCCTGTACCAGGAGATGCGGCGGCTCCAGGATCAAGGCATCGAGCTTGACCGGATGCTTTACTTTAATTTTGAGGATGAGCGCTTGCGTCCGTATGAGCCATCGCTGCTCGCGGATGTGCTCGATACATTCCATGCGCTATATCCTGCTGCTCGAGGCGAAGGCGCCTTCCTTTTCTTTGACGAGATCCAGGAAGTTCCCGAATGGGGTGCGTTTCTGCGGCGTGTAGTCGATACGGAAAAAGCGACCGTTTACGTGACGGGATCTTCTTCTAAGATGCTGTCCTCAGAACTTAAGAGTGAGTTCAGGGGCCGTTCTCTTGTAAGAGAGCTTTTTCCATTGAGTTTTTCGGAATACGTCCGATATAAGACGGGGAGCGTTTTCGAGCCAGATGCGACCTTTTCCCCAAGCGATGCAGCGCTGCTTCGACATCATCTGATCGGATATCTTGAACGAGGGGGATTCATCGCGACGCTTGAGCAGGCGCCCGCAGACGCGATTCAACTGCTACAGGAATTTGCTTCGCGAACGGTCGCTATGGACGTCGTTGAGCGTTACGACGTCAAGAACCCTCGCCTGGCCTCGCTGTTCCTAACGCGGTGTATGGCATCTTCGGGACGAGAGCTGTCGGTGAACAAGGTGTACAACGAGTTCAAGAGCAGACAGATACCCGTCAGCCGTAATTCGCTCAGCGACTTACTTGAGTATTACGAGGATGCCTACCTGTTGTTTTCGGTGCCGGAGTTCACACGTTCACTGGCAAATAATACGCGGTCTGCGTCTAAGGTCTACGCTGTCGATCCTGCGATGTTCGGAGCGTTCTCTCCCGCATCGGCATTGGACCAAGGCCAGAGACTCGAGACCGCAGTGTTCAACGCGCTAAGAAGAAGGACTCCCGCGGTGAGGATCGGATCGGTCTGCCGCCTGCTGATCAAAGAGAAGAGCAAAAGCCATGAGGTGGACTTTGTGGCTGGGGACGCACTTCTCATGCGGGCTTATAGCCTGATTCAGGTGAGTGTGGATATGGCAAGTGAGAAAACGCGCGAGCGCGAAATTGCCGCGCTTGATGCCTCGATGGCCCAGTTCGATCTTGGCGAGTCGGCAATCGTTACCATGGATGAGCAGGCCGATATTCCATGCGAGCACGGTGTGGTACACGTTGTGCCCGCATGGAAGTGGCTCCTCGCCTAATCATCTACGGATCTGTGGGGCCAGGACCTCCTGGCCCCTTCATTACGGTTGGGGAGCACCATGATGCGCCCGGCTAGTCCTGGGCCTTGATACTCGGCAGGAGAATCTGGGCGAGGTAGTCGGTCTCGAGTTTGGTCGCGGCGTCTGCCTTGCCGTCTTTACCGACCAGGTCGTTTTTGATCTGGTTGTATGTGTAGCGGTTGCCGGTCGTGAGCTCGACAAGCTCAATCGCCGTATCCATGGGGTAGGTCGACACGGGGTTCTGCGTGCGCCCGTTGATGGTTTGAGGGACCACATACGGATAGACAGGACCGCTCGCATAGACGGTGTAGCCGTTGCCCAGGCTGACTGTGCCCAAAACCGTATCGCCGTCGTCGGGGGTAAAGGTCTCGCCGTCGCGCACCGCGACGAGCGTCACGAGCGGTGTGTTGGTGTTGCCGTCCAGATAAACGCACAGCGTGCTGCCGTTTTGCCAGGTCGCAACCTTGCCGTACCACTCGACGGGAATATCGAGCTGGTAGAGGTCGGTTGCCTTGTGGCGAGCGTCAGCATCACGGGATGCCTGTGCCTCGCTTGCGCTTACGGCGTTGGCGGCGGCATCGCGGCGCGTAATTGCCGCCTGCTGGAGTATCTTTGCCGCGGCGGCAGAGCTCGCGCCGCCTTCCTCGGCATACTTGGCGGCGGCATCGATCTGGTCGTCAGTCACCGTGTCGGCCGAAGGCACCTTGAGCTTAAAGGTGGCCTGGGCACTCAAATCCTGTCCATCGCTCTTAATGGTGACCTGCGCCTTGGTGGTCGGGACAGTGTAGATGGTGCCGTCTTCCGCGATGGGGGATCCAGCAATGGAGAGCGTGTAATCGCCGGGCAGCAGCTTAATGCCACGACCGTGCTCGTCAACGTAGAGCGTTTCGCTCACGGAAGAACCGTCGGAATCCTGCCCGCTCACCTGTACGGGAATCTTGGAGCCGGTTGAGCAGTCGAGGCCCGCGGCATGCACGCCAATCTGCACCGACATCATCGTGTGCGCACTGGCCGCGGCAGCGGCAGCCTGCTCTTGCTGATATCCGTTCCAGGCAGCATAGCCTGCGCCGCCGGCAACGAGCGCGACGGCCACAACGCCGGCAACCATCAGGTTGCGGCGCTTGGGCGGTATCTTACGATGACGAACCTCGGCTTCGCGTGCCGAAGGAACGGACGGTAGGGGAATATCACCCATGGCGATGGTCTCGTCTACGACAGGCGCAGAGCCTAAGCCGGGGAGCTCGCGGGTCAGCGAATCTTCGGCCGGCAAGCTGTCGAGCAAGATGGTTTCCTCGCTCGTGTCGGATTCGGGCTGGTCGTCTGCCTCGCATTCGGATTCCTCGTGCCCCGTCTCGTCTTCGGTGGGCGCGGCGCCATCGTCTTTTGCATCCTGATCATCGGGCTGCGCCTCGATTTCCGGCTCATCCTGCGCATCAATGCTCGAATCGTCAAACGCAATCTCGGCCAGCGCGATCTGGTCTAGGCTCTCCAGGGCCTCGGCACACGCTTCTGCATCTTGGGCCGCATCCTCTTGGCCTATCGTCTCATCTTTCATATATCCCCCAAGCTCGATATCGGGACAACAATGTACCCAAAATTGGCGTCATATAGGGCCGTCAGGCGGTTGGAAATCTGATTTTATCCGTGCGAGAGGTTTTGAATATGTGCTCGAACGCGCGCAACAACAAAAAGCCCCGGAAAGCGGGAGAATCGCTTTCCGGGGCTGCGCATGACGCGCGATTGCGGCATCGGCTAAGTTTGCCTACATCCAAATGTGGACGGAATAAACACGTTACTCGGCGTGAGCGTAATCCACTTTGGCGCGGCGGGCGGTGGCCTTCTCCCAATCGTTGGTGCCCTCAAAGACATCCTGCTTGTAGGGATTGCGGCCGAGCTTCTTGGCGCGGTAGGCGACGTAGATGATCGCGGCGATGTTGGCGATCAGCGCGACGACCGAGACCGCGGTGGCGGCACCTGCATCGAGCGTGGAGTGGGTCACAAAGATGGACTCCTCCTGGAAGTAGGGGAACACCTGGGCAAACATGCACCAAATAGCTAGCGTAAAGGCGCGGTTCTGGATCCAGCCGCCCTTGTTCCAGATAAAGGCGGCGACGGTGGGCGCCAGCAGCAGCGCAAAGCCGCAGAACCAGGAGTGGGTGGGCAGGCAGTTGTAGGTGTAGCAGAAGTTCCAGATGTCGTAGGCGATGATGTAGACCCAGGTCATGTCGGGCCACAGCATGTCAGTCTTGTCCTCGGAGGCGTAGACGCTCCACCAACCGGTCATGCAGAAGATGTTGATGATACCGGCGATGCCGTTGAACACGTTGTTCCAGCCGGCCAGCTGCGTAGCACCTTCGGAGGTGACCCAGGTGGACTGGCCTAGGACAAAGAAGTGATAGGCGCTCTCAAAGTCGGACACGACGGCGATCATGATGTTGATGGCCACGATCACAAACGGCCACGCGCGGAACCAGTGCGCCTTGCCGATCTTGCCCCACTGGTACTTAATGGCAATGAAGCCCCAGCAACCGGCAAGCGCCGCGTATACCTTGGCGTAGTGGAACCAGCTGTTCTGGTACACATGGGTGGGGTTGGTGAGCGCCCACTCGGCACCCTGCGAAACGCCGATGGCGATGGCGACGCAGTAGATGGTCATGGCCAGCGGAGCCACGCCAAAGATGATGGCCGCGCCGAGCTTGGTGCGGCGGCCGACCTCGTTGAGCACGATCAGGCCGATAAAGACCATGGCCCAGCCGACCCAGTGGATAAGGGTATTGCTACCCCAAACATCGAACAGCATGCTGCTCTCCTTTCACACGCCCGCGGCCCCTCTTCCGATGGTTGATTTCCGATCTCAGCCGAACACATTGAGCAAATAGGCCGTTCCCGCAGTTAGCCGAACGCCCCCGCGGCCCC
>NZ_WWSL01000043.1:0-10973 GCF_009875845.1 Collinsella sp. BIOML-A6 | reverse complement strand
GGTGCGGCGTATAGGATTCGAACCTATGACGTTCTGATTCGTAGTCAGACCCTCTATCCAGCTGAGGTAACGCCGCAGTGCAAGATATATAAAACCTCTTTAGCTTATTGAAGTCAAGCAAAATCTTAAACTTTTTTCCCGCGGGCCGCAATTTCTCACACTGCACCACAAGTATCAGCTCTTCTCGTGCGATCGATTGGCTTTTCGATCACATCGAACCCGGCGCCAAGCTCCCCCAGAAGCGACCTCACCCGTTGGGCACAGTCGTAGTCGGCAAACGAGATGCTCAGCATTCGGGCCACCTGATTAGAAGTTCCAACGCCATAGAAGTGTTCGAGGACAACAAGTGCCTCATGCGCCACAAACGTCTCGACCACATGCGGCGACTCCTCATAGCACCATTGCGTCAATGGTCCCTCGCTCTTCTGCCGAACCACCAAGCCACCCATACCCGACGGCTCGCACGTTACCAGCAGGTGCTCCCCGCCCTCATCGCTCTGGAACAAAACAACCCGTTCATCGAACAGCTCCACCACATCCCCTTTCTCTTGCTCTTAGTTAGCAAAAGCATAGCAGGTAGATGCATATATACAGAACGTTTGTTCGTGTGTTTTCTATCGAGCTGTCCGCACGGCATGGTATAGCCGTACATAAAAAGGGCGCCCCCGAAGGAGCGCCCTTGCATATCCCCTATGCAGCCAAGTTACGCGACCGGCTCGATCTTCTCGAGACCGCCCATGTAGGGACGCAGAACCTCGGGGATCGTGATGGTGCCGTCGGCGTTCTGGTAGTTCTCCAGAATGGCAGCCATGGTACGACCAGCCGGCAGGCCGGAACCGTTAAGGGTGTGCAGGTAGCGCGAACCCTTGAAGTTCTCGGGGTCGCGATACTTAATGTTGGCACGACGGGCCTGGAAGTCACCGCAGTTGGAGCAGGAACTGATCTCCTTGTAGGCGTTGTAGCTCGGTAGCCAGACCTCGACGTCGTAGGTCTGACGGGCAGAGAAGCCCAAGTCACCGGTGCACAGGCTAATCACGCGATACGGCAGGCCCAGCTGCTGCAGCAGGTACTCGGCCTCGGCGGTCATGCTCTCGAGCTCCTCGTCGGACTCCTCCGGCTTAGCGAACTTGACCATCTCAACTTTGTCGAACTCGTGCTGGCGAATGATGCCGCGGGTGTCGCGACCGGCAGATCCGGCCTCCTCGCGGAAGCAGGGGGTGAAGGCAGTGTAGCAGCGAGGCAGAGTGTCGGCGTCCAGAACCTCACCGGCATGCAGGTTAGTCAGTACGACCTCGGCGGTAGGGATCAGGAAGTTGTCGCCCGAGACGTGATAGGCGTCATCCTCAAACTTGGGCAGCTGGCCCGTACCGAACATAGTCTGACGCTTGACAACGATGGGCGGCCACCACTCCTTGAAGCCACGGCTCGTGTGCGTGTCCAGGAAGAAGTTGATAAGGGCGCGCTCCAAGCGGGCGCCGGCGCCACCGAGAACGGTGAAGCGGCTGCCAGAGAGCTTGTTGCCACGCTCGAAGTCGAGGATATCGAGGTCGGTGCCCAGATCCCAGTGCGGCTTAAAGTCGAAGTCGAACTCGCGCGGGGTGCCCCAGCGGCGACGCTCAATGTTCTCGTCCTCGTCCTTACCGTACGGGGTAGCCTCGCACGGAATGTTGGGCAGGTGAGCCATGAAGTCGTACTGCTCCTGCTCAAGAGCGGTACGGCGCTCGGCCAGACCGTCAACCTTCTCGTTGACGGTGCGCACGGCCTCCTTGGCGGCCTCGGCCTCGTCCTTCTTGCCCTCCTTCATCAGGGCGCCAATCTTCTTGGACTCGGCGTTACGCGTGGCCTGGAGCTCCTCGACCTCGGTGATGACGGCACGGCGCTCGTCATCGAGTTCAAAGAACTTCTCGCGATCCCAAGACGTCTGGCGATTTGCCATGGCGGTATCGATGGCATCGGGGTTCTCGCGAACAAACTTGATATCAAGCATTAGATCCTCCGGCGATATACATTCCATTTAGGTTGCAACCTTGTACATGTATGGGCAAGTATATACTTATGAGCGTTTACGACCCAACTCAACTACGCAAGAAGGCACCCAATGGACGCAGTTTTTTCCTTTTTGTTTGGCACCCGCACCGGTTTTGCCATCCTTTTCGCTGGCGGCATCCTGCTGTTTGCGATTCTTGCCTTTGTAATGGAGAAGCGCACCCATAAGATGTATGTCGACCGCGGCCCCAAGTCCGAGGACGAAGAAGACAGCTTCTGGGACTAACCCGCCAAAAAGGGACAGGTTTATTTTGGTCGGTTTTATCTGGGCAAACGCAAGCGCCCCGCAACTGGAATTGAGCCAGTTGCGGGGCGCTTTTCGCATATACGACAAAACCGCAGGAAAAACCTGCCAAAATAAACCTGTCCCTAAATGGAAGGTTTTACTGGAGAGTGGCGTCGATTGCCTTGACCAGGGCGCTGCGCATGCCGGCGTCCTCGAGCGCAACGACGCCCTTGATGGTGGCGCCACCGGGCGAGCACACGGCATCCTTCATCGCTGCGGGATGCTGACCGGTTGCAAGCTGCAGCTTTGCCGTACCCAGCATCATCTGGCTCACAATGCGATAAGCATCGACGCGCGGAATACCGTGCTTGACGGCCGCATCGCCCAGAGCCTCGATCGCCATGGCGACAAACGCCGGGGCGCAACCGCCCACGGTACCGCCCACAAACAGCAGGCTCGTATCGAGCTCGACCACCGTGCCAAGCTTTCCGAGCAGACCGAGCACCGTGGCGCGCTGCTCATCGCTAAGCGTGGAAGCCTTCTCGCAGGCGATAACGCCCTCGCCCACCGAAACCGGCGTGTTGGGCACCGTCGAGATGTGCGCGACACCCGGCAGGACCTGTTCCCACTTGGCACTATCCCAGGTCCAGGCGACCGAAAGGACGACCTTGTCGGCAAGTGCGTCCTTGAGTGGAGCGAAGACCTTCTCAATCATGTACGGCTTTACCGCCGCAACTACGATATCGGACGCAGCGACAACCTCCGCCGCATCGTGGCAGGCAGCCATACCCCGCGCCTCGCAACGCTCAACCAAGGCGTCGTAGTGGCCCGCACAGGCGCACATATCGTTCGCAGCCACACCGGCGGCGATCCAGCCATCGGCCATAGCGCTCGCCATATTGCCAAAACCGACAAATCCAATCTTCATATCTCATAGTCCTCTCAGACACACTCTTCAAAACGAAGGCTATTGTCCCACGTCATTGTTTCGTATTGCCGACCTATTTGTGATACGGCTCTCCACGGCTGATCTTGCAGGCGCGGTAGATTTGCTCCAGCAGCACCACGCGCGCTAGGTTATGCGGCAAGGTAATGCGTCCAAAGCTGAGCATCTCGTCGGCGCGGGCACGTACCTCATCACTCACGCCGTCCGATCCGCCAATCACAAAGGCGATGTCGCTGTTACCACGCAACATAAGATCATCGAGCCGCGCCGAAAGCTCCTCGCTCGAGCGCTCTTTGCCCTCAATGGCCAGCAAGATCACATGCGCTCGCGGTGGCAGGGCAGCAAGAATCGCCGCGCCTTCTTTGTCGCGCGCGGCATCCACGCCGCCCGCCTTGGCCGGATCGATATCGGCCACCTCGCGCATATCTACCTTGGCATAGGCACCTAGGCGCTTGGTGTACTCGGCGCACGCGTCCTTCCAAAAGCGCTCTTTGAGCTTGCCAACGCAAACAACGGTATATTTCACGCGCGTCTACTCCTTCGATTCGTTCTGGACATACCTAGCGCTACCCTAGGATAACCGTCCGAGGCGAACTTGCGGCCCCGGTGGGAGGGGCCGTGGGCAAAAAAAGGCCAAATATGAGTACTGTTACCAATTTAGTAGCAGCATTTTTAGTGAAAAAATGCCCTGTCGAACCCGAGATCATTCCAAATTGACCCGTGTTGCCTCAAACTAGAGTCAAATTAATGTACATCTGTTGCGTAAGTTTCAGAATAATGAGCTTTAGAAATGTAACTGTACTTGTGACAGTACTCATATTTGATGTTTTTTGCCCACGGGGGTTACGGACATACGAAATATCGGCATTGAATCCATAAATACAGCCCGCCGGCGTCCTCGCCAGCTCGCTAAAAACGCTCCGCGTTTTCTTTACGCTCGCTCCTTCGCAGGTTCAAGTCCCTGCGATGGGCCCATAACAAAAAAGCCCCCATTGCTGGGAGCTCTTTCATTTAATGGTGCGGGCGAAAGGACGTCCGCGTATCCGCTTCGCGGATCCGCACCGGCTTCGGCCGCCTGCCGGCGTCCTCGCCAGCTCGCTAAAAACGCTCCGCGTTTTCTTTGCGCTCGCTCCTTCGCAGGTTCAAGTCCCTGCGATGGGCCCATAACAAAAAAGCCCCCATTGCTGGGAGCTCTTTCATTTAATGGTGCGGGCGAAAGGACTTGAACCTTCATGGGGTTGCCCCCATACGGACCTGAACCGTACGCGTCTGCCAATTCCGCCACGCCCGCGTGCAGGAATTAGAATAACGGAGCGCCACCGCGAACGCAAGAATTATTTTTAAAAAGTTTGCAGGCATTTTCCCAAGCGGCTTGCGCGATTGATTCGGCGTCCTCACCAGTGCGATCGACACGGTCGTTAACCAGCGCGTTTGCCGTAATGGAAATCATTGCAGGCTCGCACTCAAGGCCGCGAATGGGCTCCGGCGCCATATAGGGACAATCCGTCTCGAACAAAATACGGTCGAGCGGGGTTGCCACGAATGCCTCGCGCACGTCATCGTTGCGCTTAAAGGTAGCCGCGCCGCCATAGGCGATATAACAACCCAAATCCACAAAGCGCTCCATCGTGGCGCGGTCCTCGCCAAAGCAGTGCAGTACGCAACCGGCCTGGGGCACGCCGATCTCGCGCAGCACGTTGTACGCGTCAACGTGCGAGGTGCGCTCCTGGTCCGTGTCCTCGTGACGCAGATGCAGCTCCACCGGCACGTTACGGCACACGGCAAGCTCGAGCTGGCGCGCCATGCAGTCAATCTGCACGTCATGAGGCGCCGGCACGATATCGTCGTCATAGTCCATGTGGTAGTCCAGGCCGATTTCGCCAATACCGGCGCATAAGGGGTCATCGAGTGCGGCAACGACCTGTGCGTGGACGTCGTCGGTATAGTCCGGCGCGCCATAGGGGTGAACGCCAGCGAGATACTTGATCTGTGGAATATTCCGCATAGGCAGAATTTCGCGCACCAGCCAGTCGCTATAGTCCGTCACGCTTCGTTTATCGGCAATGGGATCGAATACTGTCACCAACAGATCGATGCCTGCGGCTTTAGCGCGCACGAGCGTCTCGGGCACTTCCTTGTCCCAAAACGAGAGCAGATGCGCGTGGGTATCGGCAAGCGGCGCCAAGGGCACGGGACAAGCAACCGTTTTCTTTTTCTTGGTAAACGTCACGCGTTCGGCATTAAGCGTCATGGGATAGCTCCTGGGCCAGACGGACAAAGTCGACAACATCAAGCGTCTCAGCACGCGTGGTAGGCGCGATACCGCAGGCCTCAAAGGCAGCGTCGAGCACATCCTTGGCAAAGCCGTTGGCGCTCATGGAGTTGCGAATGGTCTTACGGCGTTGGGCAAAGGCGGCGTCAATCACACGGGCCACAAATTCGCGATCGAGTCCTTCAGGCAGCGTGCCGTCAACACGGTCGATACGCACGACAGCGGAGTCCACATGCGGTGCCGGCATAAAGCAGCGCGGCGGCACCTCAAAGCGCCCCGTCACCGTGCCATAGAGTCCAAGCTTTGCCGTATACCCACCGTACGTTCTATTGCCAGGAGCTGCGGCGATGCGATCGGCAACCTCTTTTTGAACCATGACGACGGCGCGCTTGAGCGCAGGCATGGTTTGGAAGAACTGCAAAATAATCGTCGCGGCAACGTTATAGGGCAGGTTTGCCACAAATACCGTCGGCTCACTGCCCGCAGCCTGCTCAACCTGCTCCGGGCACACCTTGAGCGCATCGCCCATGATAAAGCGGAAGTTGGCATAGTCGGCGGCGTGGGCATCGAGCACCGGCTCAAGCTCGGGATCGGCCTCAATCGACGTAACGCACGCCGCCTCCTGCAGCAGGGCCAACGTCAGCGTGCCGCAACCCGGGCCAACCTCGAGCACGCGCTCATCGCCCGCAAGCTCAGCGAGCTCACAGATACGTTCGATCACATGGTTGTCGATTAGAAAGTTCTGGCCCAAGCGATGCTTGGTCGCAAGGCCAAACTCCTCCAGCAGCTCCCTAGTTGCCGTGGGATTTGCCAAAGGCGAAGTTGTCATGATTGCCTCCTTACCATGGTGGCTGCATCGTAAAGCAAAAGGGCATGGACCGTTGCGGCCACGCCCTTACATCTAAACAGCAAATTGCCGATATGGCACTCGCGCGGTCTTTACGCCAGACGCGGGAACAGCGGGTCACCCTTCTCGACGGGACGTCCGCCGGCAAGCTGGCCCCAAGTGCAGATGCCCTTGAGGTCGTCGCTCGTGGCCTCGTCCTCGCAGGACAGGCGACGCAGGGCCTCGGTAGAAGTCTGGGGCATGAGCGGCATCAACAGGTGAGCGGCAATGCGGATGGCCTCGAGCAGGTTGTAGATCACAAACGCCAGCTCATCAGCCTTGGCCTCGTCCTTGGCAAGCGACCAAGGCTCGGAGTCCTCGATGTAGTGGTTGGCGGCGTGAATGAGCTCCATGACCTCGTCCTTGGCTCCGCCGTAATCGAGCACGTCCATCTTGGCCATGTAGCGCTCGACCAGGCCGTCGGCGATCTTTGCCAGCGGGTTGCCGAACGCGTCGGCAGACGCCGGCTTAGCCGGAGCGCAACCATCAAAGTACTTGCCGCTCATGTTGAGTGAGCGCGAGATAAGGTTGCCCCAGCTGTTGGCCAAGTCGGCGTTGTAGACCTGCTCCATGCGCTCGAAGCTGATGGCGCCATCGGTGCCGGGAACGACGTCGGTCATGAAGTAGTAGCGATAGCCCTCGACACCCAGCATGTCGATAACATCCTGCGGAGCGATGGCGTTGCCGCGGCTCTTGGACATTTTCTCGGCCTTGCCGGTCTCGGCATTGCGCACGGTCAGGAAGCCGTGGGCAAAGACGTGCTCGGGCAGGGCCTCGCCGATGGCCATGAGCATGGCGGGCCAAATGACGCAGTGGAAGCGGATGATGTCCTTACCCACGATGTGGAACTGCGCGGGCCAGCGATAGGCCAGCTCGGCACGCGCCTCGTCGGTGTCGGCACCGTAGCCGACGGCCGTCATATAGTTGAGCAGCGCGTCGAACCACACGTAGGTCACATGGCCCTCGTCGAACGGGACCCTGATGCCCCAGTCAAAACTCGTGCGGCTCACGGAAAGGTCGTTGAGGCCGCCTTCGACAAAGCTGCGCACCTCGTTCATGCGGAACGCGGGCTCAACAAAATCGGGGTGCTCGTCATAGAGCTTGAGCAGCTTGTCCTGGAAGGCGGATAGCTTAAAGAAGTAGGACTCCTCCTGCACGCGCTCGAGCGGACGGTGGCAATCGGGGCACAGGTGCTGGCCGACGCTGCCGTACTCTTCGTCACCCTTCTGGACCTGCGTATCGGTAAAGTAAGTCTCGTCGGGCACGCAGTACCAGCCGTCATAGCTGCCCTTATACAGGTAGCCGGACTCCTTCATGCGTTCCCACAGATACTGCACCGCATGATGCTGGCGCGGCTCGGTGGTACGAATGAAGTCGTCGTTGGAGATCTCGAGCTTGTTCCAAAGCTCCTTGAAGTGCGGAGCCTGGCTGTCGGTCCACTCCTGCGGTGTCATGCCGTGCTTGGCAGCGGCCTCGGCGACCTTCTCGCCATGCTCGTCCATACCGGTCAGGAACTTGACGTTATAGCCGGCAGAACGGCGATAGCGAGCCTGGACGTCGGCAATGATGGTGGAATAAGCCGTGCCCAGATGCGGATCGGCGTTGACGTAGTAGATAGGCGTCGTGATAAAAAACGAAGGCTTGGTTTGATCCATGGGGTCTGTCCTCCAGAAAAACGTTGCATACAGGGGATGATTCTAACGCAAGGGCTGGATATCCTCCATCTATTGCATATCGAGCACCATGGCATAGACATCGCGCTTGCGGCGCGAATACTTCTGCGACAGGCGCTTGGCCACCGCAGAGGCGGGCTCCCCCTCCTCGAGCGCGGTGCGAATGTCCTCGCGCAGGGCCTCATCAGGATCCACTGCCGCAGCGCCAACCGGCACGATACCGGCCTCCTCATCCTCGCTCGGCGGCGCAATAACCAGCGCGATCTCGCCCTTGACCTCGCCGCGAGCACGCAGCTCCTCGGCGAGCTGGGCGGCGGGCCCGCGCAAGACCTCCTCGTGCAGCTTGGTGAGTTCGCGGCAGACGGCAACCTCACGCTGGGGAAAGACCTCGGCCACGGCCTCGAGCGTCGCCACGATGCGATGTGGGGACTCGTAGAAGATGAGCGCACCGGGCACCACAGCAAGGCGCTGCAAACGGCGCACGCGGTCGCCGTGCTTGCGGCCCAAAAAGCCCTCGAAGAAAAAATGCTCGCAGGGAATGCCGGACGAGACGAGCGCCGTGACGCAAGCAGAGGGACCGGGAATAACCTCGACAGGCACATCCGCCTCACGTGCCGCTTCGACCAGCGCCTGGCCGGGATCGGACACACTCGGCATGCCGGCGTCCGAGGCAAAGGCGAGGGTCTCCCCCGCCAGCAGGCGGTCGACCAGGCCGGCTGCGCGGCTGGCGATCACGTTCTCGTCACAACGGACAAGCGGCTTGGAAATACCCAGGTGCATCAGCAACTTTGAGGTCACACGCGTATCCTCGCAGCAGACGGCATCGGCGGCGGCAAATGTCTCGCCGACGCGCGGAGACAGGTCGCCCAGATTGCCGATGGGCGTACCGACCACATAAAGTTTGCCCGTGCGGCAGCTGTTTTGCGTCATATCAACCTATTCAATCATGCCGCGCTCGAGCGTGCCGAGTGCCGCGCGGGCGTCCCATGCTGCAATACGCTTCTCGGTCTTCCACGTTTGGAAGAACCAGCCAGCCGCCGGTGCAAACGATGCCAGCTGGTTGGCGATAAATACGCGCTCGTAGGCATTGCGACCCTCGGGCGTTACCGAGGAGTTGGCGAAGATCGCCGCACCCGACCATTCGCCCACCAAAACGGGGAACCCAGTTTCGACCGCCTCTTTGAGCTCACGCTTGTTGCGCGAAATCGCCGTCGTCAGACCGCGGGGGCTCGTGATGTCGAGCGCATACTCGTCGCGGTAATGGTACAGGTGAAGGTCCATGTAGACATTCTTGTACTTGGCACCGCGCATAAAGTGCTTCCATTCGCCAGGGTGTCCCGAAGAGGAAAAGACGACGATCTTGTCCTCGGGCATATACGAACGAACGAGCTCGTACGCGTCACGATAGAAGTTGCGCAGGTAGTGCGCCGGAATACCGTCCGTCATGGTAAAGAGGCTCTTGCGTACGCTCATCTGCGGCGTATCCAACAGCTCGATGCCCAGCAGGCTCTCGGTCTCGCCATAGCGATCGGCCAGGCGCTCGAGCACATCGAGCGCAACGTGACGGCCATTGGTGGACGAATGCCACTCAACGACGACTTCCGGCGTCGTGGGCGAATCGTTGGAATCGCCCTGACCGCCGGGTACGGTCGCCAGATTGAGCAGTACGCGGATGTTGTACTTGGCGGCCCACTCAATAGCACGGTCGATATAATCGACGACCGAGATGTAGGAGGCGTCGGACTCCTGCGAGCCAAAGGCATACCACGGCACCGGCAGGCGCACGGCGTTGAGACCGATCTGCGCCATACGACGAAAATCGTCCTCGCTCACAAACGTCTCGTAATGGTGACGCATGCGCTCGTTATAGGCAGCGGTGCCCATGGCCTCCTGCAGCTCGGCTGCATTGGATGCTCCGGTCGCTGCATAGAGCGACGGGGTCACCCAGGGCTCGGGAATAAACCAGCCAGAGAGATTAACGCCGAGAATCCTCTCCATCACGGCCCCCTTCGAATCGCGCAGGTCGAACCTGCATCGTGTTGCATAGGAAAAGTATCGGTTTGAGTATACCCGCGCGTGCGGACAGGCGACCGAACGGTCTACAAAGTGGCGCAAAAGTGGGAGGAATGTCCGGGCAGGCGGACCCGAGATGGCACGCCAAAATGCACATATGCGCCGGAAGTAGACGGCCGGAAAGCGTGCCCCGTTTTTTCGCAAAAGACTGGGATGCATTTTCCGTTCGAGGCCTCAACCGGAAAATGCATCCCGTTCTGAGCGCGGGATCTGGGACGCAGTTTCCGCCAAGGACCGCAAAAGGAAAGCGCGTCCCATTCTGACGCCGGATTCCGGGCCACGCTTTCCCAAACAGGCTCAAAGTGGAAAGCGCATCCCGCTTTGAGGCTTTATTCCGGGATGCAGTTTCCACAGGAGCCCTCGGTAAAAGAAAAAGGACCCCTTTGCAGAGGTCCTAGTCAATTCAAGGTGGCGGGGAAGGGAATCGCGCTCACGCTCCGCGCGTGCGGACCGCTGCGGCGCTTGTGCGCCTTGCGAGCTACGCTGGCAAACGCTTGCGCGTTTACTCAGCTCCGCGCCCTCACGGGGTTCGATTCCGCGTGGGGGCCATATAAAAGAAAAGGACCCCTTTGCAGGGGCCCTAGTCAATTCAAGGTGGCGGGGAAGGGAATCGAACCCCTGACACGAGGATTTTCAGTCCTCTGCTCTACCAACTGAGCTACCCAGCCATTTGAGACGTGCCTTGTTTCAAGGCGTGATTAGTATAACCAAGGACGCGCTCCGGTCAACCGAGAATTTTAAAAAAGTTTTTGAGCGCGCCATCGGCCACGACCTCCTTGATTGTCATTTTCATTGCAACAGCCTCAGGACTCAGCGCAACGCGTTGCGCTGAGTCCTGAGGCGCGAATCCG
>NZ_WWSL01000042.1:0-12617 GCF_009875845.1 Collinsella sp. BIOML-A6 | reverse complement strand
AGGTATCGGGTTCCCACATTCATCCGCACATGTGCGGATGAATGTGGGAGGTGTTCGGATAAAGTTGATAATCAAGGGGCGCCTTTGTGGTGGTGGGGAACGAGCGGCTCCTTTTGGTAATAGTGCTGGCTGCGATATCATTAGTGCAGGTGGCGAAGGCTTGCATTGTGAGGTGCTTTGCTGTGAGGAATCCTGCCCGTATTGGATTGATTGTTTTGGCGCTTGCGATCACCGTGGTTGGCATGGGCGCTGTCGGCATGGCGTTGCTACCTGCTGCGGTGACGGAGCCGGTTGTCAAGCCGGTGACTCAATCTGTCGAACTTCTGACCGGCGACGACAAGCCTGAGACCATTACCGTTGATTTTGATGAGCAACCGGCTGCGCTGGGCATTAGTAATTATCCACGTATTCAGCTTGGGGCTATGCGCTATACCACGGATTCCAGTCTGATCGACAGGGCGTCCGAGCTGCTCAGGGGCAAAACCTTTAAGCGCTGGTATGGATATGCGTCCTATCGGGCAAAAGCGAACGACATGGTTGGCGGATACCGCTCGTCCATCGAGTTGGACACCGCGAATGGCGCCAAGTTATGTGATGTTTCGTACGATCCTGGCTACGAGGGCAATGAGGGGCCGGGTATCTACATCTCGGCCGGCGATGTCGCCTATGTCATGGAGGGCAGCCAGACCGAGCTCAACGATTTTATGGGTCAGTGCATTCAGGATGCCTATGAACAGACCTGCTTGCCCAACCCGCAGACAGCACGCGATAGTGGGTCTGCCCGTACATGGCTGTTCGATGATGAGATGCCCTGGATCGCCAAATCGGGAAGCACGGGCTCGGCAAGTTAATAGAGGCTGCAACCACCACAAAGGTGCCTGTCCCCTTTGTGGTGGTTCATGTGGTGATTCTTGTGTGCTAGATCGCGCCGTACTCTTTGAGGAGCTTGGCGATGTCGGTTCCCTCGACCTTCTTGAGGACTTCCTTTAGGGCGATGCGCTCGACCATGGGCAGCTTCATGCTGGTGATGGGCTCTCCGTCGCGCAGTTTAACGCTGCTCATAAGCAGGTCACGCACGTCAAAGACCGAACCCCAGACCTCGGGTACACCGCGGTCGACATCGCAGAGCGTGTAGACGGCTTCCATGCCGGTACGCATGGAGTACTCGGTCGTAAAGATCGTGTCGCGCGGCGTCTCGGCAAACTGGCCCAGGAACGCGAAGTTCACGGCGCCATCGGGCACGACGTCGGGGCGGTCGCCCGCCTCGCGCGGCATAAAGAAGGCGGTGATGTAGGGCATCATGACGGGAACAGTATTGGCGTGATTGGCTGCCAGCTCACCAATCTTATCTTCGGGAACGCCCAGGTGATACAGCCACTCCTGGCAGATTTCCTCGCCGGTGCAGTCGCGCATAGCCTTCTTTACATAGTCGCCGGGCTTGTCGGTAAACAGACCATACACCCATACGCACAGCTGATCTTTTGGCTGGTCGCGGAACTGCTGCTGGCGGTTGATCGTCCAGCTCATAAGCCAGCCCGAGTCCTCGCAGGTCACAATGCCACCGGTCACGACGTGCCCGGTAAAGGGGTCGCGATGGCAGATCTTTTGGATATAGGGCACGATCTCGCCGTCGAGGGTGGTGACGGTGGCGCTCATCCAGTTGCTCTTCTCGGGGTCACCGCAGAATTTATCGGGATGACCAAAGCTCGGGTCCTGAGCGGCAATGCGACGCCACATGACCCAACCGCCACCAGGGCGAATCGTCGGATCCCATGCGGCAGGCTTGTTCTGCGCACCGATCGTCGAGTTTTCCACACAGCCGCCGTTGGTGATAAAGACCAGGTCATCCTCAGTAAGATCGATGTTCGAGACCTCGCCCGCATGCGTCACGGTAATGCGACGCGCGACCTTCTTGGTGCTTGTGCTGTAGGGGTTGCGCGCAAAGGCAGCCTGCTGGATGCGCTGGATCGTGTCCTGGCCGGTGCCAGTGACGGCGCGGCGCGGACCCTCGCCGCCGCCCACCTCAAACACCACGTTTTCGACCTTGGTGTCAAAGTGGAACTGCACGCCGTGCGCCTCGAGATAGCGCTGCATGGGCAGAATCATCGACTCGTACTGGTTGTAGCGGGTGAAGCGCAGGGCGCTAAAGTCGGGCAGACCCGCGATGTGGTGGATGTAGCGGCGGATATAGAGCTTCATCTCGAGCGCCGAGTGCCAGTTCTCAAAGGCGAACATGGTGCGCCAGTACATCCAGAAATTCGAGTTGAGCACCTCGTCGTCAAAGAAATCGGTGATGGGACGATTCGCCAGCTCCTCGTCGGGCGTAAAGAACAGGTCCATGATCTCGGTTGCCGCCTTGTCCGACAGGCCGAACTTGCCATCAGTACCGCCGTCCTGACCGCGGTTCTTGGTCGAGCGGCACAGCGAGTAGTTGGGGTCCTCCTTGTTGAGCCAGTAATACTCGTCGAGTACGGTGATGTCCGGATCTTCAATTGAGGGAATGGAGCGGAAGAGATCCCACATGACCTCAAAATGATTGTCCATCTCGCGGCCGCCGCGCATGACATAGCCCACGCCGGGGATGTCAGCGCCATCGCAGGCGCCGCCCGCAACGGGGTCCTTTTCGAGGATATGGATGTGGCTTCCGGGCATTTGCGCATCGCGCACCAGGTAGCAAGCTGCGGCAAGCGCGCCCAAACCGGTGCCGATGATGTAGGCACTCTTGTGATCGATGCCCGCAGGCTTCTTGGGGCGAGCAAAAGCTTCGTAGTTTCCGCTTGAATAGTACATGACTCCTCCTTGCCAACGAAGTTTGTTAACAAGCTTGTGCCCTGATCAACGCGGCCTAACCGATACAAGATCGTCATCTTGTACGATTTTTAATCAACGGCGGCGGATTGTACAAATTTGCTTGGCTTTGGTCTCCCAAAGCCTGGCCCGGCGTGACGCACTTGGCTGTCGCGTGCCATGCCTTACAACAATTAAAATCTCGCTAGTGCTGCGTCAATCTGGCCTTCGCATATTTTGGAAACGCGCTCGGCTACTGCGCTCGGGTCCTCGGCCATGCCCACGGCGACCCAGTCGAGCATGATGCCGATAAATGCATGTGCGAAAAAGCGGGACAGAAAGTCCTTGTCGCTTTGCGAGACGCTCTTGCCCGCGGCATGCTCTTCGACCACGCCTTCGATCAGGTCGAATGTCACGGGCTGCAGAAAACGCTGGATGCGCTCGGCGCTCACGCAGTGATAGACGTTCATGATAAAGGGCTTGTTGTCGCGCACCGCGAGCATGATGTTTTCCAGGCCCGCCTGCCAGGTATCGGCCGTCTTGTTGTTGGCGAGCGCGCGGCCGGCGTCTTCCTCACATGCCCATTCAACTAGGTCATAAATGTCCTGAAAGTGATAGTAGAAGGTCATGCGACTGACCCCGCAGTCCTCAGTGAGGTCAGCGATGGTGATCTTGGTCAGCGGCTTTTGGAGCAGCAGTCGCTTAAGAGAATCTTCCAACGCGCGCTTTGTCAGTTGCCCAGCCATTACTCTCCCGCCGTTAACGTCGAATCATGAGATATCCCCATGGTACCCCGCATGCAATTACCCTCCATGAAGGGAGCAGACACCTTTGTGGCGGCTCGATTCGTCTTAATCTGTAACATCTTGGCCGCTAAAAGTGGGCCTGGTGTTACGGATTTAGATTTTCGATTCGGGTGTCTTCTGTTCGTCTCGATTTGTAACAGATAGGGCTCTATTTGCCGAGTAAATGTTACAGATTGAGACAAACGGGCGCCGCTGGTCATTTCATCTCGATCTGTAACATCTGGAGCCATAAACAGTCGCTAGATGTTACAGATTGAGATAGTAAGGGGACGAGGCCGCAGCGGGTGAGCGTGCCTGCATCCTATCTCTCAATCACTCAGAAAATCTTATATATAGAGACTTAGATTTGTGTATAAGATCGCGCAAAGCTGGCAACAATACTTCTCGAACAACGTGAAGCCGCCCCGTAGGGCGGCCGCCCCAAGAGAGGTGATTCCATGAGAATCGATAAGCTAGCGATGACGTCGCGCGAGGCGCTGCAGACCGCCATGAGCACGGCTGCCGATGCGCAGGCCGGCGCGGTAGAGCCGATTCACCTGCTGTCCGCCCTGCTCGGTGCCGGCGAGCGCAATATCTCCGTGATCATCGAGCGTATCGGCGCCGACCCGGCTCAGCTCGCACGCTCCACGCAGGATGCCATCGACCACGCGCCCAAGGTTTCGGGCGAGGGCCAGCAGATGGGCCTGTCAAACGAGCTCGCCCGCGTGATCGAGAAGGCCGAGAAAAAGGCCACCAAGATGGGCGACAGCTTTGTGGTGACCGAGCATCTGCTGATGGCACTTGCCGAGGACAAGGGCGAGGCGGGCCGCGTGCTGCGCGACGCCGGCGTGACCAAGGAGCGCATCGAGCAAGTCTACGAGGAGCTGCGCGGCGATGACCGCGTGACGTCTGCCGAGGACAAGACGCAGTTTGAGGCGCTGGAGCAGTACGGTCGCAACATCTGCGACCTCGCCCGCGCCGGCAAGCTCGACCCGGTCATCGGCCGTACCGATGAGATTCGCCGTACCATCCAGGTTCTGTCCCGCCGCACCAAGAACAACCCCGTGCTCATCGGTGAGCCGGGCGTCGGCAAGACGGCCATCGTCGAGGGCATCGCCCAGCGTATCGTGGCCGGCGACGTGCCGAGCACGCTGCGCGACCGCGACCTCATCGAGCTTGACATGAGCGCGCTGGTCGCCGGCGCCAAGTACCGCGGTGAGTTCGAGGACCGTTTAAAGGCCGTGCTCAAGGAGGTGCAGAAGTCCGAAGGTAAGGTCATCCTGTTCATCGATGAGCTCCACACCATCGTGGGCGCGGGTGCCACCGAGGGCTCCATGGACGCCGGCAACATCCTGAAGCCGGCGCTCGCCCGTGGCGACTTGCACGCGATCGGCGCGACTACGCTTGACGAATACCGCAAGTACATCGAGAAGGACGCGGCGCTCGCTCGTCGTTTCCAGACCGTGATGGTCTCCGAACCCACCGTCGAGGACACCATCTCGATCCTGCGTGGCCTCAAGGAGAAGTACGAGATCTTCCACGGCGTACACATCACCGATAGCGCGCTCGTGGCCGCCGCCGACCTCTCCGACCGCTACATCGCCGACCGTTTCCTGCCCGACAAGGCCATCGACCTGGTCGATGAGGCCGCAAGCCGCCTGCGCATGGAGCTCGACAGCATGCCGGTCGAGATTGACGCCACCACGCGTCAGCTCACTCAGCTGCAGATCGAGGAGCAGGCGCTCATGAAGGAGACCGACGACGCCTCCAAGGAGCGTCTGGAGGCTCTGCGCCAAGAGATCGCCGAGGTCCAAGAAAAGCTCAACGTGCAAAAGGCTGGCTGGCTCAACCAGAAGAACGCCATCGACCACGTGCAGGAGCTCAAGGGACAGCTCGACGAGGCCAAGAGCGAAGAGGAGCGCGCAACGCGCAACGGCGACCTGGGCCGTGCGTCCGAGCTACGCTACTCCGTGATTCCGGGCCTGCAGCAGCAGATTCAGGATTCCGAGGCCGCGCTCGAGGCGCAAAAGCAGCAGGACGGCGAGGGCCTCAACGAACAGGTGACCTCCGATGAGATCGCCGAGGTCGTGAGCGCCTGGACCGGCGTGCCCGTTTCCAAGATGATGCAGGGCGAGCTCGACAAGCTGAAGGGTCTGGAGGGCGAGCTGCATAAGCGCGTCATCGGCCAGGATGAGGCCGTCTCCGCCGTCGCCGCAGCCGTGCGCCGCAGCCGTGCGGGCCTCTCCGATCCGGACAAGCCCATCGGCAGCTTCTTCTTCCTGGGCCCCACCGGCGTGGGCAAGACCGAGCTCGCCAAGGCGCTGGCCGAGTGCCTGTTCGATGACGAGCGCGCGCTCGTGCGTATCGACATGTCCGAGTACATGGAGAAGTTCAGCGTCCAGCGTCTGATCGGTGCGCCCCCGGGATACGTGGGCTACGACGAGGGCGGCCAGCTCACCGAGGCCGTGCGCCGTCGTCCGTACTCCGTGATCTTGCTCGACGAGATGGAGAAGGCCCATCCGGATGTCTTCAACGTGCTGCTGCAGGTGCTCGACGACGGCCGTCTGACCGATGGCCAGGGTCGTCAGGTGTCCTTCAAGAACACGATTATCATCATGACGAGCAACGTGGGCTCCAAGGCCATCGCCGATCTGTCCGGTAAGGACGAGGAGGAGATGCGCCATCAGGTCGACGCGGCCATGGCTCAGACCTTCCGCCCCGAGTTCCTCAACCGTATCGATGACATCGTGGTGTTCCATCCGCTCGGTATGGCGCAGATCGAGAAGATCGTCGACATCCAGCTCGCCGACGTCCGCGCACGTCTGGCCAAGGAGCGCATGACGCTTGCCATCACCCCGGCGGCCAAGCAGCTGCTCGCCGTGGGCGGCTTGGACCCGGTCTTTGGTGCCCGCCCGCTCAAGCGTTTGGTGCAGCGCGAGGTTGTCGATGCCATCGCGGCGGCCATCATTGACGGCACGGTGCACGAAGGCGATCAGGTGACGGTCGATGTCGACAAGGACGGCGGCTTTACCGTCGTGTGCGACAACACGCCGTCTGCCACCTACGAGGTCCCCGACGCCGAGTAGATTTTTGGGACATGCCTTAAAATCTACCAGTCGCCTCTAAACACCAAGGGCGGCGGATCCAATTGGGTCCGCCGCCCTTTTTCGTGCGACAATCGATGGTATTGAATGTGAATACATGGCAAGGAGATGCGCAGATGAAAGACGAGAACGAGACGAATACGCCGGCGACCGATGCCGCACCGGCCGCACCCAAGCCGGCACCCAAGCCGCGCGACCCCTACATCCGTGCCGAGAACGAGGACGACGACGGCTACGATCCCTACAGCGATCGCCGCCCCGAGCGCGAGCCCCTCTTCGAAGCCGACCCCTGGCGCTAGGCTTTAGACATTAGTTCAGACGGTATATTCTGGGCGGAATTCCTGTCTCGTGGGGGATGCGGTCGCAGAGGCGGGCTATCAAGATCTGAAACGGAGTTAGGTCCGGAGCTGAGTCTGCACGGCATGCGGTAGGCAGGACGGTGCGGGGCAAAGGAATGGAATGCAAAAAGACGTTGAAGGGCGCGTCGTGCAAGGAAGCTGAATCGTCTGTGCGGTATACGGGATGTGCCCTCTGCCTTTGCATGCACAACCTAAATGCTGGGAGAGCACCCAGGACTCCGATGGATCAGACAAGAAGTCAGAGGGGCTCATGGTCGACAAAACCATAGACGTGCACTCTCAACGCAGAAAAAATGGAAAAGAATGCCGTTTGCCGCATTATACATACCGTTAGCAGATAACAGAGTTTGAGCCACCTTTGAAAACAGGGATGTCGTGCATACTGTAACCGGTTTAAGTTGAACCGGTTACAGTAAAGGCTGAAATCGGGGTGAATGGCTGAAGGGGGGTCTAGATGAAGTGTGTCAATAAGGGCGAACAGCTTAGCGTTTTAGCACTAGACCTTGGCGCTTCAAGCGGACGCGCTATCGTTGGTACATATAGCCGAGTGAGGGGTTTGCAGCTGACTGAGGTGCACCGCTTTGACAATGGGCCAAAAGCTGGGACAAATCCAATGCAATGGGATTACGACATGCTGCTCGACAACATCATTGCAGGCATTCACGAGGCGTCCGCGAAATTTGACTTAGAGAGCATCGGGGTTGATACATGGGGCGTAGACTACGGTCTTCTCGATGAAGAGGGTAACCTGCTCTCTTATCCAGTTCATTATCGTGACGCTCGGACAGACGGAGTGACTTCTCGTCTAGCTCGTGAGGGAAAACTAGACGGACTGTATGCGATTACGGGTACTCAGCAGATGGACATTAATACGTTAATGCAAATCATTGCGTCTCGTGACGATATGGGCCAATCGGTTGATGATGCACATTGTGCATTGCTCATGCCGGATTTATTAATCTATTCCTTAACGGGGAGTAAGGCAACCGAGATTAGCATAGCTTCGACAACACAGCTTATGGACGCTCGGAGCGGGATGTGGTCGGCAGAAGTTTTTGGTCGATTCGGAATCAGAGAAAGTCTTTTCCCTCCCATTGTGGCTGAAGGGCAACCTGCCGGAATGTTGAAGGATGGCGTTGCTGGCCTACAGGTACCAGTGGTGAGAGTGTGTGAGCACGATACTGCGAGTGCCGTGGCGAGCCTTGCGCTGACCGATGAGGACTTGTTTGTCTCTTGTGGAACATGGTCTCTTGTAGGGGTAAAGTGCATGGAGCCTGTTCTAACGGATGAGGCGGAGGCGCTGAATTTTACAAACGAGCGTGGCGATGGGTCATCAACACTTTTGTTGAAAAACTGTACAGGTTTGTGGATTGCACAGGAGCTCCGTCGGAATTTGATTGAACAGCATGGTGACGCTCCTGGGTGGATAGAAATTGCTGCGCTAGCGTATAATGCCGCTCCCTATTCACACTTGATAGATACCAATGATCCATCGCTCGAAAAACCGGGCAACATGCTTGAGCGAATCAATGGGCTTTTGCTTAAAACTGGTCAAGAGCCCATCGAACCAAATGATATTGGGTCGATGTATAGGTGCATTTATGAAAGTTTGGCTTTGCAGTACGTGATGGCAAAGGCCGAGCTGGAAGGGCTGCTGGGAAAGCGGCTTCGTTCTATACATCTGATTGGCGGCGGGGCTCAGAACAGGTTCATATGCCAATCGGTGGCGAATGTGGCGAGATGTCCAGTGCAAGCAGGGCCATTTGAAGCGACTGCGGTTGGGAACATCCTTGTTCAGCTGGTATCTACTGGATTATTCGGGAGCGTGGACGAGGCACGTGATGCGGTGGCGGATAGTTTGGAGCATGTTGACTATGAGCCGAAAGAACCGATTTCGGCTGAGGTGCTCGACCGTTATCGATACTTGATTGGGATGAAAAAATGCTAAAGGGTGTACCAAAGGTCGTTTCTCCAGAGCTGTTAAAAGTGCTATCGGAAATGGGCCACGGTGATGAGATCGTGCTTGCGGATTCTAATTATCCCGCGGCGTCAAATGCAAATCTACTCGTGCGGGCTGATGGTGTCTCTATGCCTGAGCTACTTGATGCAGTTTTGCAGCTGATTCCGCTCGACAGCTACGTTGATTCACCCGTTGTGCTGATGCAACCAGTTGGTGACGATGAGTTGCCAGAGATTTGGGGCGTATATCACTCTGTCATTGAAAATCGGGCTGGCAGTGATATCTCGATTGAGCATATCGAACGTTCAGCGTTTTACGAGAGGGGGAAGAAAGCCTACGCGATTGTCGCGACAGGAGAAGGGGCTATATACGCAAATATCATTATAAAAAAGGGCGTTGTGAAATAGGAGGCTGCAATGTATCCGAAGATTGGTATTCGACCTGCAATCGACGGTCGACAGGGTGGTGTACGCGAGTCCCTGGAAGAACAAACTATGAATATGGCAATGGCTGCCAAAGATTTGATTGAGACTTCGCTTCGCTATGCTGATGGTACGCCAGTGCAGTGCGTAGTTGCCAGTCGTACGATTGGTGGCCGTGCCGACGCTGAGGCAGTTCGGCAAGAGTATATTGCCAATAATGTTGTGGCAACGTTGACTGTGACTCCGTGTTGGTGCTATGGAACAGAGACGATGGATTTTGACCCCATGACCATCAAAGCAGTTTGGGGCTTCAACGGAACGGAGCGGCCAGGCGCGGTTTATCTTGCCGCTGCTTCATCGGCGGCTACGCAGTACGGTTTGCCGATGTTCAAGATTTACGGTCATGATGTACAGGACGCTTTGGATTCAACCATTCCGCAAGATGTAAGAGAAAAAATCATCTCTTTTGCACGCGGGGCGATGGCGGTTGGTCAAATGCGCGGCGCATCCTATGTCAACCTTGGTTCATGTGCTATGGGCATTGCAGGCTCTCAAATTGATACTGACTTTTTTGTTAAGTATCTGGGAATGAGCGTCGAGTACGTGGATATGACCGAGATTCTCCGTCGTATGGCCCTTGGAATTTATGATCCAGAAGAGTACAAACGGGCGCTTTCATGGATAAACGAGAATTGCGCAGAGGGCATTGATATTAACGTTGGTAAGGATCTTCCCGAAATCATTACGAAGTCGAAAGTTATTCCTGCTGATAAAGATTGGGATTTTATTGCAAAGCAAGCGGTGATTGTGCGCGACATTCTGTTCGGAAATCCCAAACTTGCAGAACTTGGTTGGCTGGAAGAGGCGCGTGGGCGTAATGCTATTGCCGGAGGATTCCAAGGTCAGCGCCACTGGACAGATTGGCTTCCCAACGGAGATTTTGTTGAAGCAATCATGGCTTCGACGTTTGACTGGAATGGTGCACGTAGGCCTACGGCTTTTGCAACGGAGAATGATACGCTTAATGGTGCAGCGATGCTGTTTGGCACTCTATTGACGAATACTGCTCCTATATTCTCGGATGTACGCACATATTGGAGTCCCGAAGCGGTTGAGCGGGTGTGCGGCGAGAAATTGAGTGGCCGAGCTGCGAACGGCGTACTTCATTTGATTAATTCAGGTGCTACTTGTTTGGATGCGACCTGCGCAGCTAAGGATTCAGATGGTAATCCTATAATGAAACATTTTTGGGATATGACCAAAGAGGACATTGAGGCGTGCCTGAATGCTACAGATTGGTGCCGTGCCAACTACGAGTACTTCCGCGGTGGTGGCTATTCCTCCCATTTCAAAACAGCGGCAGAGCTTCCTGTAACCATGATTAGGATTAACTGTGTTGACGGACTTGGTCCGACCCTTCAGCTTGCGGAGGGCTATACGTGCGTACTGCCTGACGCAATACACGCCAAACTTGACGAACGTACGGATAAGACGTGGCCGACAACTTGGTTTGCCCCGCGTTTGGGCACTGAAGGCTTTGAAACGGTATACGACGTTATGAACCACTGGGGAGCAAACCACGGCGCAACTGTTTACGGGCACATTGGCGCGGAGCTTATTACTCTTTGCAGTATGCTGCGCATCCCGGTAACGCTGCACAATGTCGCCAAAGCTGACATTTTCCGTCCGAGTGTGTTTGATGGATTTGGGACCAAAGATCTTGAGGGCGTTGATATTAACGTGTGCCGCACGTATGGCCCCCTGTATCGAGGATAGGAGCAGATTTTGTTTGTTGAGAATTATCGAGCCGAGCTTGTTGCTTATGGCAAAAAGCTAGTTGAAACGGGCTTGACCAAAGGAACGGGCGGCAACCTGAGTTTGTTCGATCGCAGCTGCGGGCGTATGGCAATTACCCCTTCTGGAATCGATTTCTTTGAGATCAAAGAAGAGGATATCGTAATCGTTGATTCTGAGGGCAGAGTTGTTGAGGGGACGCGTACACCCTCGAGTGAATGGCAAATGCACCTTGAGACATATCTGGATCGCCCAGATATTGATGCCGTGATTCATGCTCATACGACCTACGCAACGGCGCTTGCGATGAATCGCACCCCCCTCCGAGCTACACATTATATGGTTGCTGTCGCTGGTCCTGATGTTCGAGTGGCAGATTATGCAACATATGGTACCCCCGAGCTTGCACATAACGCCGTTAAGGCAATGAAGGGGAGGCGTGCTGTTCTTCTTGCAAATCATGGAATGCTCGCTGGTGCAAATGACCTGCTCAATGCATTTAACATTGTTGAGGAGGTTGAATACTGCGCCAAAGTTTACTGTATCGCAAAGAGCATCGGTGAACCAATTGTTCTATCGGATGAAGAAATGTCCTTGATGCACGAGAAATTTAAGACCTATGGTCAGCGAAAGGTTAGGGAGTAAACATGGCAATCAAGTTCGTACGAATTGACGATCGTCTGCTGCATGGTCAGGTTGTGACCACGTGGCTCAAGCGCTATGAGATTGAACAGGCAATTATTGTCAGTGCCGATGTTGCACAGGACAAGACGCGACAGTCCATTTTAAAAATGGTTGCGCCGCAGGGGTTGAGGGTTCAGTGTTTCAGCCCCGCAAAGCTTGTTGAGATTTTGAAGACAACGAAGATCAAGCGTTCCACAATGTTGATCTTTACAAATCCGAAGGAGGTGTGGGAGTGCATCGAAGGCGGCATCGATATTAATTATCTCAACGTTGGCAATATGAGCAAAACCGAGATGAATGAAAAGATAACTGCTGGAGTTGCCGTGACCGAAGAGGACCGAGAGTACTTCAAGAAGATACTTGCTGCGGGGGTTGACGTTGAAGTTCAAATGGTTCCGACAGACAAGATTTCAAAGATGGAAGACGTACTCGGGAGGTAGTAAAAGATGCTTATGCAAGCATGTTTGGTCGCACTGATTGGTATCATTGCGACGATTGACTACAATGGGCCGCTTTTTATGCTGCACCGTCCGTTGGTTACGGGCACGCTGGTTGGCCTTGTCTTGGGCGATTTAACCCAGGGTATCATGATCGGTTCTTCGCTTGAACTGATGTGGCTCGGTGTGACGGGGATTGGTGGATATACCTTGATTATCAACTTTATCCGAACACCTCCCACATTCATCCGCACATGTGCGGATGAATGTGGGAACCCGATACCT
>NZ_WWSL01000041.1:0-14079 GCF_009875845.1 Collinsella sp. BIOML-A6 | reverse complement strand
CGGATTCGCGCCTCAGGACTCAGCGCAACGCGTTGCGCTGAGTCCTGAGGCTGTTGCAATGAAAATGACAATCAAGGCTCACCTTGGTGGAAACATAACGCTTACCGGAAAGTTCGGTATCGCCAAAGGTTGCGGGTATACTAGTAGCGTTACACCAACGGCAGCCGGCGGAAGACGCCGCGGCCATTCGAAACGGAGACACCATGATTCCCGTCATCATCGGTATCGTTGTTGTCGTTGTGATTGTCTGCGCCATCGCCGGCATCTACAACAACATGGTCACCAAGCGCAATCGCATTGATAACGCCTGGCAGAACATCGACACGCAGCTGCAGCGCCGCAACGACCTGATCCCTAACCTGGTCGAGACCGTCAAGGGCTACGCCAAACACGAGCAGGACACGCTTGCCGCCGTGGTCAACGCGCGCAACGCCGCCGTGAGCGCCACCACGCCCGAAGCCAAGATGGAAGCCGACAACGTGCTGACCGGCGCCCTGCGCCAGCTCTTCGCCGTGGCCGAGGCTTACCCCGATCTTAAGGCGAACACCAACTTTACGCAGCTCCAAGCCACGCTCGAAGACACCGAGAACAAGGTGAGCTACGCGCGCCAGAGCTACAACGATTGCGTGCTTAGCTACAACAACGCCATCCAGACCTTCCCGGCCGTCATCTTTGCCGGCATCTTCCAGTTTAAGGAGCGCCAGGGCTTCGAGGCCGCCGAAGCCACCCGCCAGGCACCGACCGTCAAGTTCTAACAGATCCGCAGCGTATCCTTAATCGGGTATATGCATAAACCGCCCGTCGAATGCATATTTCGGCGGGGCGGTTTCCTTTGTCGCGAAGGTCCCCCCCCTCAAGGCGCACTCCACAGGACGCAAGAAGCCCTCGCCGCACGAAGTGCGCAGCGAGGGCTTCTTAATTGTCCGAGGACGCGCCGGGTGGGAACTTGCTCTTCGCGCGGACAGATAAGGCTAATTACGCGACGGTATAGACCCAGTCGTGCTTATCCTCGATAGCACCAGACTGGATACCAGTCAGGGTCTCGCGGAGCTTCTTCATCACAGGACCGATCTCGGTGTTGCCAGCCGGGAAGGTCACGGTCTCGTCGGCACCGTAGACCTTGTTGTCGATCTCGCCGACCGGGGAGATAACGGCAGCGGTGCCGCACAGACCGCACTCAACAAAGGTACCGGCCTTGACCTCGGCCCACTCGACGGGACGCTGGTCAACGGTCATGCCCAGGTCCTGAGCAACCTGAACGAGCGAACGACGGGTGATGGAGGGCAGGATGGAGTCGGTGTGCGACTGCGGGACGACAAGCGTGCCGTCCTCCTTCACGAACAGGACGTTGGCGCCGCCAGTCTCCTCGACATAGGTGCGGGACTCGGAGTCGAGATACAGGTTCTCGGCATAGCCCTCGCGGTGAGCCTCCATCGTGGGCTTCAGGGACATGGCGTAGTTGAGGCCGGCCTTGATGTTGCCGGTGCCGTGCGGTGCCGCACGGTCGTACTCGGAAACGCGCAGCTTGACAGGCTTGAGGCCACCCTTAAAGTACGGACCGACCGGGGTCACGAGAATACGGAACGTGTACTCAGGAGCGGGAGCCACGCCAATCACGTCACCGGAGCCGATCATAAACGGACGCACGTACAGGGTCGCGCCGGAACCGAAGGGCGGAACCCATGCGGCGTTGGCAGAGACGACCTGCTTAACGGCCTCGACAAACTTGTCCTTGGGGAACGGGGGCATCTCCAGACGCTGGGCGGAGTTGTACATACGCTCGGCGTTCATGTCGGGACGGAAGCAGACGATGCTGCCGTCCTCGGCGGTGTAGGCTTTCAGGCCCTCAAAGACCTCCTGGCAGTAGTGGAAGATGCCGCCGCACTCGGAGACGTGCATGGTGTGGTCGGTGGTCAGGCCGCCCTCGTCCCACTCGCCGTCCTTCCAATGGGCCTCGTAGCTGTAATCGGTCTTCATGTAGCTAAAGCCGAGGCTACCCCAATCGATATCCTTCTTCTCGACAGTCATATGTCGCTCCTTACACACACGGTTGCATACTCGCGAACCCGCACGCAAGGACCGAAGCCGGCCGCGTCGCAACGTCGCATACCCGGAGCGTAGAGCCGGGCAGGACACGCGGGCAGCATCAAAGCCGATGGCGCGTCGATTCGCATGCAGGTGATTGTACTCCCCGTACGCCTTAGATAAAACGATTTTCTTTAACTAAGTAAAGTATTTTCATTTGCCTTCTACACAAAAGGCCCGCCATCGAATCCGATGACGGGCCTTGGAATTAACGTCCGAAAACAAGCTCGGACTAGGCGTTCTTTTTACCGAGCTTAGCCTTAACCAGACCGACCACGGTCGGGATGATCGACACGGCGACAATGCCCACGATCAGCAGCTCAAAGTGCTCCTGCACAAACGGAATGCCACCAAAGAAGTAACCAAGCAGCGTAAAGACCGTCGACCAGGTAATACCACCCAGCACGTTAAAGATGACAAAGTTGCGCCAGTGCATACCGCCCATGCCGGCGATAAAAGGCACAAAGGTGCGGATGAACGGGAAGAAGCGACCGAGGAAGATGGCCAGATGGCCCCACTTATCCAGGAAATCCTCGGACTTTTTGATGCGCTCGGGCGTCATGGCCTTTACCTTGCCCGAGGCGATAATCTTGCGGCCAAAGAAGTGGCCGATCATAAAGTTGCACTGATCGCCCAGGATGGCTGCGGCCCATGCGGTGGCCAGAAGCGCCACGATGTTAAAGCCGCCGTTATGGGCAAAGAAGCCCGAGGCAAACAGCAATGAGTCGCCGGGAAGGAACGGGAAGAACACCACGCCCGTCTCGATAAAGATGATCAGGAACACGCAGCCGTAGGCCATGAGCGGGCCGGCGGCGATCCAGCTGGCGATCGCAGCGCGCGGATCCTTAAGCAGCTCGGCGATAAAATTGATGAAACCCATGAAGTAAAACCTCTCAGTTGTGGGCGCGGACACGTCCAAGTTGACCAGTATACGGTTGCGGCGCGAACACGGGCCAAACCCCTCAAAAGTCTTACTTCATTACCAGCAAGTTTGCATAACTGACACCTGTCGCCTAAAGCAAAGCAAGATTGCCCTTCCTAATCCCTAGCGAATCGCTATACTTTATTGAATCGCATTGTCACGGCGCTAAGGGAGGGCGGCCGGTGAGCTTTATCAACACCATTCGCGAGGACATCAAGACCGTCCAGGCGCAGGACCCTGCCGCGCAAAATGGCCTAGTCATCTTCCTGTCCTACCCCGGCCTGCACGCCAAGTGGAATCATGTGCCCGAGCACTGGCTGTGGGAACACGGCCATCGATCGCTTGCCCGTGTGCTCTCGCAGTTAACCCGCCATATCACCGGCGTCGAGATTCATCCCGCCGCGCAGATCGGCAAACATTTCTTTATCGACCACGCCATGGGCGTCGTTATTGGCGAGACTACCATCGTGGGCGACAACTGTGTGCTCTACCAGGGCGTCACGCTCGGCGGCACCGGCAACGAGACCGGCAAACGCCACCCCACCCTGGGCAACAATGTCACCGTGGGAACGGGCGCCAAGGTGCTTGGCAACATCCACATCGGCAACAACGTCAAGATCGGCGGCAACTCGGTCGTCGTCAAGGACGTGCCCGACAACTGCACCGTCGTGGGCGTGCCCGGGCGCATCATCAAGCGCAACGGCTGCCGCGTGTTCGAGGAGAGCTTCGACGCCAAGCAGCATCGCGAGTACATGCCCGACGATGCCGCCGAGCAGAGCGCCCTCAACCGTCAGGGCATCACCGAAAACGCCCGTCGCGTCAAGGAACTCGAGCAAGAGGTGGCCGAGCTCAAAGCCCTCGTCGCCAAGTTCGTGGACGAGCGCTAGGGCCGCGGACAACCGCCACAGCATGAACGCCAACACAAAAGGCGCGCCGGGGAATGAACTGCCTCCGGTGCGCCTTCTTTTAGATGTGACATACGGGACTGCCCCTTTGTCACATTATGCGAACTGACTCAGATAGAGGTCGGCATAAGCGCCCTCGGCAGCCAGCAGCTCCTTATGCGTGCCCTGCTCGATAATGTTGCCGTGATCCATGACCAAGATCAGGTCGGCGTCCACGATCGTCGACAGGCGATGCGCGATCACAAAGCTGGTGCGCCCGCGCATAAGCGCATCCATGGCGCGGCCGATGGCAAGCTCGGTGCGCGTGTCCACGCTCGACGTCGCCTCGTCCAGGATGAGAATCGCCGGGTTGTTGAGCAGCACGCGCGCAATGGTCAGCAGCTGGCGTTGGCCCTGGCTGATGCTCTCGGCATCGTTGGCCACGCGCGTGTCGTAGCCCTGCGGCATGGTGCGCACAAAGAAGTCGACCTGTGCGGCACGAGCGGCGGCCACAATTTCGTCGCGCGTTGCCTCGGGGCAGCCGTAGGCGATGTTTTCGGCAATCGTGCCATCGAACAGCCAGGCGTCCTGCAGCACCATGCCAAACTGCTGCCGTAGCTCGCCGCGGTCCATGCGGCTCGTATCCACGCCGTCGAGCGTAATACGCCCGCCGTCAATCTCGTAGAAGCGCATGAGCAGGTTGATGAGCGTCGTCTTGCCTGCGCCCGTGGTTCCCACCACGGCAATCTTCTGGCCCGGCTCGGCGGTAAACGACACGTCGCGCATAAGCGGCTTGTCGGGCGAATAACCAAAGCGCACGTGCTCAAAGGAGACGCGGCCCTCCACGCGACCCGGCAGCTTGGCGGCCTCGTCCGACAGCGGATCGGCCTCCATCTCGGGCTCATCGAGCAGGTCGAACACGCGCTCTGCACTCGCCAGCGCGCTCTGCAGCGAGTTGAAGGTAAACGACAGCTGCGTCATGGGCTCGGACGCCTCGTAGATAAACTGGAAGAACGCCTGGAACACGCCGACGGTCATGTGGCCGGCGACCAGCATGCTGCAGCCCACGAGCGCAATAACGATCTGCGCCAAACGGCCGATAAAGCGCACCGCGGGGCCGACAGCATTGATCATAAAGTCGGCCTTGGTGCTCACACGAGCCAGTTCCTTCGAAGCCTCGTGCACCTCAGCGGAGCTCTGACGTTCGCGGTTAAACGCGCGGATCACCAGACGGCCCGAATAGCCTTCCTCGACCGCACTCGTAATCTTGGACACCCACTCCTGGCGCTCGCCCGTCACATCGTGTGTGCGGCGCGAGACGACCTTCGTCACCAGCAGCGACAGTGCCGTAAAGAACAGAAAGACGAGCGTAAGCTGCACGCTGAACACGAACATCACGCTCACAGCACCAACAACCGTGCCGATCGACACGAGCAGCTGCAGCAATCCGCGCTGCATGCTCTCGGACATCTTGTCCAGGTCGTTGGTCGCGCGGCTGACGACCTCGCCGGGACGATGCGCGTCAAAATAGGCAAGCGGTAGACGGTTGAGCTTTTGCGCGATGCGGTTACGCAGGCGCAGATTGAGGCGTTCGGCCACGCTCGACATCAAAAAGCTCTGGAGCGCGTAGAACGAAGCGGCGGCCGTCCAAATCAAAAAGTAGATGAAGATAGTCCTGCCGCAGTTCTCCCAGGTGATGCTGAAGGTGGCGTTGTTGACAAACGCTACCTGAATGTGGCCCCACAGCTCATCGATCACGCGGGCGCTATATGCCGGCGCAGCAGTGTTAAAGATGACATAGAACACAATGCTCGCGAACACGATATAGAAGCGCCAATGGTCGCCGGCAGCCTCACTCCACAGGCGGCGCACCGTCGCCCAGGTATCCCGAGGTGTCTCGTCCTCGTCTTCGTCGTCCACGTCGCGCATACGCTCTGCCTCGGCGCGGGCGCGCTCGTCCTCGGCACGTTCGTTTTCCTCGTAGAGCGCTTGGCGGCGAGCCTCGCGCTCGGCTGCAGCCTTGGCGGCGTCATCCAGCTCGGTCGACGCGGCAGCCGTTTCCTCGACCAGTCCCGCGGCAGCGGCGTCATCAACGCCGCCCTGCTTCTTGAGCTCCTCGGTCATGCTACTCACCTCCCTTCATCTGCGATTCCGCGATGGCGCGGTACACCTCGCAGGTTTCCATAAGCTCGCCATGCGTGCCCAGACCCACAACCTCGCCATCCTTGAGCACGACGATCTGGTCGGCGTGCAAGATCGTCGAGATGCGCTGCGCGATGATGAGCACCGCAGCGTCACGCGTCTCGTCTTGCAATGCATGGCGCAGGGCCGCATCGGTCTTAAAGTCCAGGGCCGAAAAACTGTCATCGAAGATATATAGATCGGCATGCTTCATGAGCGCACGGGCGATTGCCAAACGCTGGCGCTGGCCGCCCGAAAAGTTCGTACCGCCCTGCGCCACCGGGGTATCGATCCCCTGCGGCTGATCGAGCACAAAGGTGCTCTGGGCAACCTGGAGCGCATGAAGCATGTCGGCCTCAGTCGCGTCTTCGTTGCCAAAGCGCAGATTGCTTGCCACGGTGCCCGAGAACAGCCACGCCTTCTGCGGCACATAGGCAATGCGCCCGCGGATTTCGTCTTGCGTAAGCTCGCGCAGGTCCACACCATTCAGGCGAATGGAGCCCTTGGTGGCATCGTGGAAGCGCAGCAGAAGCTTGGCCACCGTCGATTTGCCCGAGCCTGTCGAGCCAACGATCGCAGTCGTCTGACCGCGACGGCAGGCAAAGCTCAGGTCGCACAGGGTGTCCTCGTCGGCATCGTCAAAGCGAAACGACATGTGGTCGAACACGGCCACCGCATCGGCTTCGTCTTGGGGCTCGCGCGCCCCGTCATCCAGCGTGCGCTCGCCATCGACGATGCTCGGCTCAATCTCCAACACCTGCTGCGCACGGTTCAGGCATGCGGCAGCACGCGGAAGCGTCAGCACCACCATCTGGGCCATCATCACAAAGAACAGGATCAGAATTGCATACTCCAGCACCGCCGAGATACTCGCAATCTGCATGGCGTGGGCACCTACGCGGTTGCCGCCCACCCACAGCACCGCCACCTCGGCGATGTTCATCAAAAAGAAGCTTGAGCTGTCGAGGCCCACAAACAGGTGGTTGACTTTGATGGCGTTGGCGGCGTAGTCGCTAAACACCTCGTCCAGACGCCGTTCCTCGTGGCGCTCCTTATTAAACGCACGGATGACGCGCACGCCCACAATATTCTCGCGCAGCACCACGTTCATGCGGTCGATAAAGCCCTGTAGGCGCATAAAAATCGGCGCCGCGTTGGCAACCGTAAAGACCGCCGCCACCAGCACAATCGCAACGACTACGCCCAGAAGCGTGCCCATGGCGGGATCGATAAACCAGGCGAAGATGATGCCCGCCACAGCCAAAAACGGCACGGGCAGCACCAGCTGAATCGTCTGCAGAATCGCCTGCTGAATCACGTTGATGTCGTTGAGCGAGCGCGTGATCATCGATCCGGTGCCAAAGCGCTCAAAATCGCTGGCCGCGAGCTCGAGCGATTTGTCGTACACGGCATTGCGGATATCGCAAGCCACGTTGGCGGCCAGGCGCGCCGAAAGATAGCAGCCCAGCACTGTGCCGCCGCTAGCCATGCTGGTCGCGATAAACATGTATAGGCCGTTGCGTAAAATGTAGTCGACATCGCCCGTGGTAATACCGGTGTTGACCATGTTCGCCAGCATCGTGGGAACCAACAGCGTACCGACGTTATCCACCAGTAGCACCAGCAGCGTCACTGCGACAAGCCCTCGATAGGGCTTCAAAAACCTCATTAACAGTCGCACGACTCCCCCTCACCTTGATTCTCGGCTTGGCTCTCGGCAGCGATATGCTGCTTAAAGGCATCGCACTCATCGCCGAGCACCTGAGAGAATTTGCCGATCAAGCGCATAATCTCGCGCTGCTCACATGGCTCAAGCGCGCCAAAGGCTCGCTGCTCGGCCTTGAGTGCCGGCAGCGCATAACGCTCGGCAAATCGCCTGCCCTCTTCGGTCAGGCTCACAACCTTGTTCTTACGACTGCCTTCGGCAAACCCCAACGTTGCGAAGCCCCGCGCCGTCAAGGTTTTAATTGCCGAGTTGATGGTCTGCTTGCTGTAGAACCATTCGCTTGTCAGACGGCTTACGGCAATACTGCCGCCCGCCGTGCTAGTGTCGACGAGCATCCAATAGGCGCAGTCCGAAAGGCCGCAGGCGCGCGAGAACTCCGAATAGATACGGTCAAGCCCGTTGAGCATCCGGTCAAAATCGACCAACGTAACCGCGCAATCCATCTCTCCCACCATTCGATAGTCCGAGTTTTGACTAATTGTAGTTTCAGGTTAGTCCGAGTTTTGACTATCGTCAAGGGCGGCCGTGCAAGACGTGCGACCTATATAACATATCGACAAAAAAGACCGCCGGCGCGGGGTGGCGCCGGCGGTTGCGAGAGAATATCGATTGTTGGCTATTAAGCAGCAACGGCCTCGTAGACCGTGGCGCCCGAGAAGCTGTCGTGCAGGCTCTTGCCGCAGATCCAAGGCAGCTCGACAACCTCGCAGACCGTGTTGACCAGCTCGGAGCAGTCAGTAAAGTGGCCCTTATCGTTGAGGGCCTCGCAATCCTGAACACGCCAATAGCCATCGGTGTGCGTGATGTAGTACTCGTGATCGTTGATCGACACGAAAGCGCGCGTCTTGGAACGCAACAGCTTCAGAAATCCTTCGAAGTCGGTCTCGACGACATCTCCAGCCTGGAACATGATGTTACCTCCTGGCCCGGCGCCACCATGGCGCGTTGATAAACGTTGGTACTCCTTTAGTAAAACCTTTATCAGAGCTTATGCGCGCATCATTTAGGCAAGTGGTAAAAACCGCAGGGTAGACGGGATAAAACGTTTAATCATCCCACCGGTTTGTCACATTCCGGCTGAAGTTTTATGCAAACCAACTTTCCACTCGGCAGCTTGCATTGTTTAGGGCCAACTGCGCGATTACGGTTTTGGTTCGACGGGTAAGAACGAGGCATCGAAAGCAACGTCAGGAGGACACATGGAGACCATCGAGGCACTCATCCACCGCCGCAGCTGCCGCAAATACAGCGATCGCCCCGTCGAGACAGATAAGCTCGACCGTATCATCGAAGCCGGCCAGTACGCGCCGAGCGGCATGGGGCGCCAGCCGGTCACGTTCGTCGCCGTCACCGACCCCGCAACCGTCGAGCGCCTCTCGCAGCTCAACGCCCAGGTTATGGGTAGCGAGGGAGATCCCTTCTACGGCGCCAAGGCCGTTGTGGTGGTGCTCGTCGACCGCAGCGTGCCCACGCACCTGGAAGACGGCTCGCTCGCCACGGGCAACCTGCTCAACGCTGCCTATGCGCTGGGCGTCGATTCGTGTTGGATCCACCGCGCACACGAGGTCTTTGACTCACCCGAGGGATTGGAACTGCTGGCCAAGTGGGGTCTGCCCGCCGACGGAAGCCTGCGCGGTGTGGGCAACTGTATTCTGGGCTATGCCGAAGACGTGCTTCCCCAGGCCAAACCCCGCCGCGACAACGTCGTGTACGTCAGGTAATTAGTTCCGCCGTTCTAACGAACGGCGGCCCCGCTGACGCTGCGCGGGCCGCATTCACGCCAATCTGACGTTCAATTTCGAGGGCGCGACCAAAAGGTCAGCGCTCTCTCATTTCACGTCACCTTGGCGCAAATGCGGCTCGCTCGCTGTTGGTGACTGACATCGGGTGCGCCACTGGTGACATCTGGCACTTGGGCAGATAAAAGGCCCCGTTCCAAATTTGCTGCTCCACTCGCAACTTATCTTGCCGATGGAGTTGTCGTCGTTTCGTTCGCGTGGGTCGTTTCGGCGCTGTCGCCCTGTTCGTCCTCGTCCTTTTGCGCGTCGGCGATGGTGGAGGCCGCCGCGACGATACCACGCTGGGGCGCGACGCCCGTCTGGGCCTGAGCGCCCTCGACAAGCTCCGTGCCGGCATGCGCGAGCTCGGGTGACTTAACCACTGCGTCCAGATTGGCCCCGCCGCCGGCGTAACCAAGCGCCGCGAGCGCGATGACAACCACCGCGACAACGACTGCGATCGGAACATAGCGATGCCAGCCTGCGGGATTGAGGCCGCTACGGCGAGCAGCGCCACGGCTAATGAAGCCGAGCGTTCCATCGTGCTTGAGCTTTGACCCCACCACACGCTTACGGACCCACGGCGACGATTCGGCCTGCATGGCCAAGCGAGCGCTTGCCGAAGGATAGCCATATCTAGTGCGTTTGAACGCGCCGTCGAAGCCTGAGGCGCTTTTGCCCCACGTCCGCGAAGTCGTGCGGCGGTTAACTGGAGCCGCGCTCCGTCTATTCCGGTTTGGTTTTGAAGTCTCCGTCATACGCCCCCGCACGCCGTAACGCAATCGAAACACTACCGCTTTGGACTGTAGCACACGCGCTGCATGCGGTCACGAGCGCCTCGCTCAGCGGTCGTCGTCCTTCAGCAAGCGCCACAGGGTCGTGCGGCTTATTCCCAGCACCTCGGCAGCGCGGGTCCGGTTGCCCTGAAGGTAGCCTACGACCAGCCGCGCGATGTCGCGTTCGGTATCGGTCAGTGGACGCAGGATATACAGGTCGCTGTCGAGCGTCGGAGTGCCAAAGGTTGCGGTTTTGATGACGTCCTCCTGGGCGAGCACCTCCTCCGCCACCGCGCGCTCCGCCACACCCGACCCTACTAATATATAGAGTCGTTCCGAGACCTCGCGAAGCTGCAGGTAGTTGCGTGGCCAGCGATAGCCGTTGAGCGTCGAGGCAGCCTCCTCAGACATACTCGGAGCGGCAGTTCCAAAGACATCTGATAGATACGACAAATACTGCGCAACCTTTTTCGATGCGCCACCCTGCTCGGAAATCGCAGGCGCCACACTCACTGCGCACGCCAAGCGCTCGGTTGCAAAAGCGGCCTGATCGCTTTCGCCACCGCCCGGCATATCGTTTGCCGTCAGAACCACATGGCAACGCGCGGCCAGCGCCGTGTCGGTCATCGTAGAGACAAGCTCGCGCAGACGCTGCGGCGAAAGTGCATGCCAGCCGCCAATACAAAGGGTCAGCCTTGCCTGGAACAGCGGCGATTCCGAGCTTTTGAGCAGATGGCGCCAGCCGCGATCCGAGAGCTCGTCAAGTGCCACGGACACAAAGGGTTCGTCAGCATAAGGCCCATCCAGATAGAGGCGTTTTGCAATCTCTGCCTGGCCAGCACCCAGCTCGCCCTCCAACATGAGGGGCACGCCGCGGGCATAGCTTTCGCAGACGGGGCCAGAGACCGCAGCGGCACCCTCGACAATGCCGTACGCGCTTGCCTCGTAGCGCGCCTCGACCTCATCTGCGTTAAGCCACTCAATGCCCGCGTGTGCCGCCACACCGCGCACCTCGCGGACCACGACCACCCAAAGCGCGCCGTATTCCTTGGCGATCGGACGCACCGTGAGGCTCAAGCGCCCTCCCGCATGCCCCATCACCAGGCGCGTGCCGTTGCCCACGCGCCCCAGGCGCTCGGCGACAAATGCCGCGACATCTTGCTCGAGCGCGACATCATCCATGGTCGAAATCGCCACGTGTCCATGCCCATCGATTGCCAACGCCGAGGCCCCGGCAGCAGCCAAGGCCTCGATCAAGATTTGCAGCTTGGCGTCACTGTTCATATTGCGCCCCGTCCTCGACGCCACGCCGCCGGCGACGGCCGCGCGGGCGAGTGTTTCAAAATTGAACGATATTGCTCACCAAACACTATAGGGCAGAAGCCGCCGTCCTGCGAGTATATGAGTTGCCCCGCATCGCCATCCTGGCGGGGCGATAAGAGCTCTTCGGGACCTATCAACCTGCGGACAAGCCTTACCCGCAAGAGCTCCTATCGCTCCACCGCAGGTATGCGCTCACCAGCACGCAGCACGCAAATAAGCTACTTCTCTACCAGATTCCCAGCACGTGCTGCATTCCCAAACTCATGCACGCAATGCCAATCCAGCAGCAAAAGCCCAATGCGATGGGCTTGCCGCCCTTTTTGACCAGCTCGACGATATCGGTATTAAAGCCAATAGCCGCCATGGCCATCACGATAAAGAATTTCGACAGCTCCTTAATGGGCGCCGTAATGGATGCAGGAAGCTGAAGCATCGTGGTGATTATGCTCGCCAGCACAAAGAACAGCACGAACATGGGAAATGCGCGTTTAAGCGAGAACGTGCTTTTGGCGTCGCCGCCGGCCTTGCGCACCAGATGCATCTGCCAGCATGCGAGAACCAACGTAATGGGAATAATGGCCAGCGTCCTGGTGAGCTTGACCACTGTGGCGCTTTCGAGCACATTGGCGCCGGGATGCATACTGTCCCAGGCGCTCGCCGCGGCCGTTACCGACGAGGTGTCGTTGATGGCGGTACCGGCAAACAGGCCAAAGCCCTCGTTGGTCAGCCCGAGCATGCCGCCCAGCGTCGGAAACACGAGCGCCGCGATAACATTAAACAGGAAGATGACCGAAATAGCCTGGGCAATCTCGCGATCGTCGGCATCGATGACGGGCGCGGTCGCGGCGATGGCAGAACCGCCGCAAATCGACGAACCCACACCCACAAGCGTCGCGATCTTGCCCGGCACGTTCATAACGCGGCAGAGCACGAAGGCGATGACAAGCGAGGTCGAGATCGTCGCCACGATAATCGGCAGCGACTGAGCGCCTTTGGACAGAATCTGCGAGAGGTTCATGCCAAAGCCAAGCAGGATTACCGCGTACTGCAAGACTTTCTTAGACGTATAGGTGACACCGGCGGCGAGCTGTTCGCGACGATTCTTGGGAAAGACGAGCGCCAGGACCATGCCAAAGAGGATGGCAAACACCGGCCCGCCGACCACCTCAATCTGTTTGCCGAGCAACGTCGCAGGGACGGCAATGATCAGGCAGAACAAGACGCCCTTCCAGCGCTCGCGTGCGATATTCGCCAGTTGCATATAGGATTCCTTCTTTCTATTTCACGTTTGCGACGGCTTATGATACGACAACATTGAGCACAGCCCTGCGCAAACAAAGACTAAGATGCCGCAATAGTTCTTGGGCAACAGCCGAATTACCCACCGCGGAGAGCTGATTCGCGGCATAATTAACAGCTGATATATGAGTGTGATAGAACGGTTGTGAGGCACTATGGAAGAATCGATGCACGTCGGCGAGCAAGAAGCGAGTCTGCAGGACCAGTCCTACCACACCATTCGACGCAAAATCGTCTACCTGGACTACAAGCCGGGCGAAAAGTTGGGCGTCAAACAGCTTTGCGACGACCTGGATATGGGGCGCACCCCTGTGCGCGAGGCGCTGGTGCGTCTGGCGCAAGAGGGCCTGGTGCGTACCGTGCCCCAAAGCGGCACCTATGTCTCACCCATCAACCTCACCCTTGCCGAGAGCGCCTGCTACATTCGCGAGCACCTGGAAAAGCAGGTGATTGTGGAGTGCTGCGCCCGTGCCACCTCGGCAGGCATCGAGCAGCTTGACCGAGCCATCGCGCTGCAGGAAAAAACCATGGCCGAGGAGGATCGCATCGGCTTCTTTTTAAGCGACAACCTCATGCACCGCATGATCTTTAGCATCGCGTGTCGCAGCACCGTGTGGTCCTGGCTCGAGGCGACCAATGCCGACCTGGAACGCTTCCGCTGGCTGCGCGCCGCCACGCAGACGCTCGACAATCAGGAGACTGTTAACGAGCACAAGCAAATCCGCCGCGCTATCGCCGGTCGCGACCCCATCGAAGCGAGTTTTTTGGTCAGCAAGCACCTGCACATGATGTTCCGTAACCAAACTGAGGTTCTGGACCAGTTCCCCGAGTACTTCGAGACCAGCAAGCTCCGCTGACCTGCCAAGAAGGGACAGGTTTATTTTGGCAGGTTTTATCTGGGCAAATGCAATAAGGCCCGACTCCGCCACAACGGGGCCGAGCCTTAGTCGTTAAAGCGCGCCAATGACGGGACGCTCGATGTCAGTCACCAGCAGCGAGTGGGCCGCATTTGCGCCAAGGTGACGCGAAATCAGAACCACCCTTAAAAAGGGTGGTTTGCTCTTAGGGTATAACCCACGGGCCCCGGGCTCGCGTCTAAAGGCGC
>NZ_WWSL01000040.1:0-14315 GCF_009875845.1 Collinsella sp. BIOML-A6 | reverse complement strand
GCGCCTTTAGACGCGAGCCCGGGGCCCGTGGGTTATACCCTAAGAGCAAACCACCCTTTTTAAGGGTGGTTCTGATTCCAACTACGCCGGGAAGGGTGGCGATCAGCAGAAAGATCGAAGAGGTAAGGACGATGGGCATGCACCCAAGGAATCCGTCTTTGATGGCCTGGAGGTAGATGTTCCTCGAGATCTTCTCGAAGAACGGTTGATGCTTTTCGAGCATCTTTACGATGGCGTCCATAAAGCTCCTTTGCTACTTGATGCGCGATGCATGTGGATGGAACTGGTCGTCGATGGATGGTCAGGACTGCCCGGAAACCTTCCTGCTCAAGGAAGGCATTGCGAAATGACAACGTTGTCATTTCGTTAATGACAACGTAAGACATTTTTCGAAGAGCAACAAGGATTTACAGGTGAACGGTCGATATCGTCCGATAAACGGTTGATTTGTCAGTCGGGCAGGTAGTGTATGCTAGAACGCAAAAAGCAAGCGATAGAGAACCGAGTGGAGAAGCAGTGGCAACGATGGACAAGAAAAATGTCTCGATGAACGATGTGGCGATTGCCGCGGGCGTTTCTCTCAAGACGGTGTCGCGTGTGATCAACGAGCCCGATAGCGTGCGAGAGTCGACACACGATAGGGTCCATGCTGCCATGGAAGCGCTTGGGTTCCGGGCGAACTTTGCCGCGCGTTCACTCAAGTTGGGCCGTTACGGGTGCATCGGCGTGGTGCTGTTCCACTTGTCGGGCGGCAACGTGGACATGATTGACGGTATCGCCGATGCCGCCGCAGAGCGAGGCTTTGCGCTCACGATGATTAAAAAGCGGGCGGGGGAGAAGATGACCCTTGCCGATGCGGCGCGCAGGATGTCGCAGCTGCCTGTTGATGGCATGATCTTCAACCTGCGTCAGATGGTCGATGACTTTGATGCCTTTGAGGCGCCGAGAGACCTCAAGACGGTGATCATTACGTCTATAGAGCATCCCACGTGTTCTACGGTTAGTGACGACCAGGAAGGTGGTGCGCGCATGGCGTGTGAGTACTTCTTGAATCGCGGGCACAAGAACGTGTACTTTGTCTCTGGTAAGAAAGAGTCGCTGTCGAGTCAATGTCGTATGAAAGGCTGGCTTGCGGCCCTCAAGGCGCACGGCATTGAGCCGCCCGAACCTCTGCAAGGCGATTGGAACGCGGATAGCGGGTATGCTGCAGGCCTTGTGCTTGCCGATAAACCCGACTGCACGGCGGTCCTAGCCGCCAACGATTGCATGGCTAACGGCGTAATGATGGCTCTGCGTGATAAGGGTCTGAGTGTGCCCGATGATGTATCCGTGATCGGCTTTGATGACGAGCTATACAAAACGATACCTAATTCGATTTTGACCTCTGTTAAGTTTCGCCATCGCGAGTTGGGCGTTCGTGCGCTCAACGAAGTCGTTGCAGGCCTTGAGGCTCCGAGCTCAAGAAGTCGCACGCTTGTGTCGGGCGTGCTGATTGAGCGTTCCAGCGTGAAAGACCTACGGGCGTGAACATAGAAGCCGTTGCTCGCCCTCTCGCTTTGACATGATTAGAGCAGCGAGAAACTTTGGTTGGTGAGCGGATCTGTTTGGCTTGTCAATCGATATGTTCGATATTGTTCACAACAGTATAAAAACCGTTCACGGGTAAAAAAATACCGTTCACGGCTTGAAATAACGTTATGCATTGTTCTTTTTTGTTTGAATGTTATTGTCTCGGGCATACACAGCGCAGCGCGTATGCCCGGACGCGATGCTTTCCGTTGGTTCATGTGTGAAAGGAACGCAATATGGCAACCAAAGAAGAAATCTCGATGGTTGGATTCGAGATTGTCGCATACGCGGGCGATGCCCAGACTGATCTGCTTGCAGCGCTCGATGCTGCTCGCGAGGGCGATTTTGAGAAGGCCGAGCAGCTGCACAAGGATGCGAGCGATGCGCTCATCGGCGCTCACGACACACAGACCAAGCTGCTTTCGCAGGAGGCCGGCGGTGGCGAGATGGAGATGACCTTCATCATGGCCCATGCTCAGGACACTCTCATGACCACCATGATCCTGGAGAAGCAGACTCGCTTTACCATCGATGCCTACAAGCGCATCGCCGAGCTCGAGGCCAAGCTCGCCTAACGAGCCCTCACAACCAAGTCCCCTTCCAAAGGCCCTGCCGCTACCCGCAGCAGGGCTTTTTCTGTCCTCCTCCAAGTTGCGGTGAAATAGGGACTGAATAGGGGCCGGTGGGCGCAAAACAATCCCTATTCCACCGCAACTTATCCCGAGATAGTCATTGGGGACGTTCTTAAACGACTAGTCGTTGGGGACAGTCTTGGTGCGCTCCGTTCGTCCACCCGTTCGATTTTTGCTCGGTGGGTATACTTCCTTTCGCATTAAACGCCGGACTGAGGAGGTATCCAAATGCCGGACAACGGATCAATTCAAAAAAGAGATGCGCACGAGATGGCTCATGGGCGTCCTGTCCAGATAACTGAGCACACGACGGTAACCGAGCTGCAGCCCAGCCTGTCCGATGTGGTGTGCGCAAACAAAAAGCTGCAGATTGGCTTTATCGTTGCGCTCGTGGTACTGGCGCTCCTGTCGGGCTTTGTCGCGCGCCCGCATTTCTCCGATACCAAAACTTGGGACTCCACCATCGAGGTCATAGATCAAAAGAAAGGTAACGTACTGGCGCTCACGACCTCGTGCGTAGCGCTGTCTGCGGGCATTACCGCGCTGCCGGGTGATACGGGAACGCCGGTTGCCGAGCAACTCGCGCAGCTTTCAGGAAACCTTGGTATCGTGCTTGCCGTGCTATACCTAGAGAAATATCTTTTGACTATTCTGTGGTCGGTCGGCCTGGGCATCTTGATTCCATTCTCGCTCGTACTCTTTGCGGTGTCGCTTGGCATTCACGGGCGCTGGAGCACGAGCGCCGTCCTGCGCCGCGTGGCGACACGCGTGCTGGTGGTTGCCGTGATCGGCATGGCACTCGTGCCCGCGAGCGTATGGGTGTCGCAGAAGGTCGATGAAACGTATCGCGTAAGTATCGAACAGGCCGAGGAAAAGGCGACCGATGCTGCAAAGACGGCTGAAGCTACGGAGAAGTCCGGCGACACCAGCTCAAAATCAAGTAAGAAAAAATCCGAGGCCACGGAGTCCAAAAACGTGCTCGAGCAGTTGACTGATGGGGCCTCGAGCCTGGTCACGTCGGTAACCAGCGGTGCCAAGCAGATGACCGACGAGATCGTGCAGCAGGTGACCGATCTGATCGAGGGCGTCATCGTGATGATCGTCACCTCGTGTGTGGTCCCGCTGCTGGTTCTTGCGGCATTCCTGTGGCTGGGACACGTGCTGCTGGGGATTGATGTCTCCGGTCCCGCGAACTATCTGACGGGTCGTTTCTTGGGCGCTCCGTCTAAACGTGCCAAGAAGAGCGGGCAGTCTGAGTAGGCAGCAAAGCGATCTTTGGAAGATCAACCGTAAGAGGGGTGGTCGAGATGCGTTTTCGGCCACCATTTTATTTGTTGAATACGTGGTCAGTCTGTCCACGCCGGGCCCAAACGGTCAGCAATCATCCGTGAACGGTATTTGTTCAAAAAAGAACAAAGATAAACAAATAATTGTTGCAGTCGATGTTCGAATGTGTTCAAATAAACATGAACAGTGAAGAACCGCGCATTCAGATGCCCGGACCTGAACGCGATTCAACACTTCCAACCAGAAACTACGCACCTGCGTATCTCTCAAGGAGGATGTCATGAGGGTTGTAATCGCTTCCGATGCCGACGGTATGTCGATGAAGGAGTCCATCAAGGAGATGCTCATCGCCGACGGCCACGAGGTCGTCGACTATTCCGAGACCCCTGCCGCGGACTTTGTCGATTCCGCGACCGCCGTTGCCAAGGACCTGCTGGAGCACAAGGATTCCCAGGGCTTCGCATTCGATAAGTACGGCGTCGGCTCCTATATGGCCGCCGTCAAGATCAAGGGCATGGTCGTCGCCAACATTTCCGATGAGCGTTCCGCCTACATGACCCGCGAGCACAACGGCTCGCGCATGGTCACCATGGGCCCGGGTGTTGTGGGCACCGAGGTCGCCAAGAAGATCGCCCGCGAGTTCCTGCGCGCCCAGTACGCCGGCGGCCGTCACCAGATCCGTGTCGACATGCTCAACAAGATGGCCTAACGAGAGCCACCGAGAACTCGAACTTCTACCTCAACTTGTGAATTCAGACGAAAGGACGTTCTGATGAAGAAGACCATCGCAATCGGTTGCGACCATATCGTTACGGACGAGAAGATCTATCTGGCCGACCGCCTGGAGCAGGCTGGCTACAAGGTGCTCGACTGCGGCACCTACAGCCACACCCGTACGCACTACCCCATCTACGGCAAGGCCATGGGCGAGGCCGTTGCCAGCGGCAAGGCCGACTTTGGCGTGGCCCTGTGCGGCACTGGCATCGGCATCACCAACGCCGTCAACAAGGTCCCCGGCGCCCGCTGCGCCCTGGTTCGCGACATGACCTCTGCCCTGTATGCCCGTCGCGAGCTCAACGCCAACATCGTGGGCTTTGGCGGCAAGATCACCGGCGAGTTCCTGATGGCCGACATCATGCTCGCCTTCCTGGAGGAGCCCTACGAGAAGACCCCCGAGCACGATGCCCTGATTGCCAAGATCGATGCCTGCAACAAGGCCGATGCCGAGGCTCAGGCTGACCCGCACTTCTTTGACGAGTTCCTCGAGAAGTGGGACCGCGGCGAATACCACGACTAAGGAGGTTCCGGCGTTCAACCGAACGCCGGACCTGTCGACGCTGCGAAGCCAGCTGGCGGGCAATCTGCCGTTCAGCTTCGGTGGCATGACCAGAAGGTCAATGCCGCCTTGCTTCACGGCACTTTGCCTCGCCAGCTGGCTTCTCGCTGACGTTGAGGGTGCCTGTGGGGTTGTGCCCCTGTTGTTGCGAAGCGTTCTGGTACGGCGAGCTGCTCCGATAACACGTTTGCTTGCTGAGCTTGTGTGCTTTGATTTTGGCGGTCCTGGGCATTCTGCAGTATCTTAAATGACGGCTCGCGTTTCTGTGAGGGGCGCGGGCCGGTTTTCTATCAGCCCTATTGACTTGGTGGGCTGTCGTAAGAAAGGGAAGGCTCCTATGGAGTTTGTTCTTGATAACGGTTCTGTTCGCGTGGCACTGAGCACGGCTGGCGGATCGTTCACCTCGATTATAGCCAACGGTCGCGAGTACCTGTGGCAGGGCGATCCTTCGGTCTGGTCGGGCCAGGCACCCATTTGCTTTCCGATTTGCGGCGGCCTTCGTGACGGCCGCGCGATGACCATGGGCGGCCGCGAGGTTAAGCTTGCCCGTCACGGCTTTGCCCGCAAGCAGGAGTGGAAGCTCGAGGAGCAGGGCGACAGCATGGTTGCGCTGAGCCTAAGCTCTGCCGACCACGCCGAGCTGCTCGAGCAGTATCCGTATCCGTTTAAGATCGTTGCTCGTTACACGATCGATTCGGAAAAGGTGGCCGTGTCGTACGAGGTGTCCAATGAGGGCACCGAGGACATGCCGTTCTTTGTGGGCGGTCATCCCGGCTTTAAGTGCCCGCTCGACGAGGGCGAGTCCTATGACAATTACGAGCTCCGTTTTGAGCAGTGTGAGGCCGCCGAGCTCTGTACTGCCGTTCCCTCGACGGGCCTGATTGATGTTGAGCATCGCAGCAAGAACCCCATGATCGGCCAGAACCTGCCGCTTACCCACGAACTCTTCGACTTCGCGGAGACCATCTTTGACGTGCTCGAGAGCCGCGTGGTTACCCTGACCAAGAAAACCGAGGACAAGGGTGTGCGCCTGACGTTCCCCGATATGCCATACCTGATTGTGTGGAGCAAGCCCGAGGGTGACTTTGTGGCCGTGGAACCGTGGGGCGGCCTGTCCACCTGCTCCGACGAGGACGATATTCTGGAGCACAAGCGTGGCTGCCTGGTGGCCAAGCCGGGGGAGACCGTCACCCGCGGCTTTGAGATCGAGATCCTTTAACGAGTTATCGTATGCTTGGGGCGGGTCATGCCGCCCCGGAATAGGAGTTCAACATGATTCTGACCGTTACCATGAACCCGTCGATTGATACGCGCTATCAGCTCGACAAGCTGATCATCGACGATGTTAACCGCGTGACGCCCGAAAAGACCGCTGGCGGCAAGGGTCTCAACGTGAGTCGCGTGCTGCTGCAGCTGGGCGACGACGTGCTCGCGACCGGCCTGCTTGGCGGTCACATGGGTGCCTATATGGCCGAGCTTATGGATGCCGACGGCGTCAAGAACGACTTTGTGCCCATTGCCGGCGAGACGCGTATCTGCCTGAATATTCTGCACGAGGGTAATCAGACCGAGCTGCTGGAGAGCGGCCCGCAAATCGCCCCGGCCGAGCTCGAGGCCTTTACGACCAAGTTCGCCGAGCTTGCAGCGAAGGCGGACGTCGTGACGCTTTCGGGCTCGTTGCCGCGCGGCGTCGATGCCGGCTACTATGCCGAGCTCGTCAAGATCGCCGAGAAGGCGGGCGCCAAGGTGCTGCTCGACACCTCGGGTGCATCGCTGGAGGCCGCGCTTGAGTCCGATGCTAAGCCCGAGCTCGTAAAGCCCAACCTGACCGAGATTAACGGCCTGCTGGGTACGTCCTTTACGACCGATGATGTCGATACCCTGCGCGAGGCGCTTGCCGCCGACGGCCGCTTTGCCGGTATCCCCTGGGTTGTCGTCTCGATGGGCGCTGCCGGTTCGGTGGGCTTCCATGAGGGCCACGCGTTCCGTGCCAAGACGCCCGCGATTGCGGCGGTGAATGCGACGGGTTCCGGCGACTCGACCATCGCCGGCTTTGCGCATGCCATTGCTGCTGGTGCCGATGACGTCACGGTCCTCAAGACCGCCAATACCTGCGGCAAGCTCAACGCTATGGATCCCAAGACCGGCCATCTGGTCATGGACCGTTGGGACGAGATCTACAACAGCGTTGAGGTGACGGAGCTTTAGGGTTACGCGGTTTTACCAAACCGCGTAACGGGTCGACGCTGCAAACCCGCCAGAGCGGCAATCTGCCTTTCAACTGCGGCGGCATGACCAGAAGGTCAATGCCGCCTTGTTTCAAGGCACCTTGCTCGCTCTGGCGGGTTTTCGCTGTCGTTGCCAAGACATCGGCGTTGCCGTGGTTGGCACTTGGGGACGTTCCTTTTCTGCCGGCATCTGGGGACACTCCTTGCACCGGGTAGTCATTGGGGACGTTCTTTAATGACTAGTCGTTTAAGAACGTCCCCAACGACTAGTCGAACAAGAACGTCCCCAATGACTGCACTCAAAAAACGGCGCCCGCCGGCGATGTTGCCGACGGGCGCCGTTGTCATGCGGGCTGCTGTTGAACGTTTGGGCTCGTGCTCTACAGCGAGTCGATAAAGCGCTGTTGGGCGGCGCGGCCGGCTTCGTCCCACTTAAAGACGCCGGCGTTGTCGAGCACGCGGCCAAACACCACGCCGACCTCCTCGTGCAGGATATCGATGGCGTTATCGGCCGTCAGCTCATCGGCGCGGCGGGCAAAGACGTCCTCGGCCCAGGCGGCGTGACTGCGGCAAAGGTCGTCGCCCTCGAGCGCAGCGGCAAGATCGTAACTGGCATCGGTCTTGGCCGCCAGCAGATGCTCACGGACAGCGCCAAGCTCGGGAACCAGGCGCGGCGGCAAAATGGCCAGGCCCATGACCTCAATCAGGCCGATGTTCTCCTTCTTAATGTGGTGGTACTCGGCATGCGGGTGGAAAACGCCCAGCGGGTGCTCGTCGGTCGTGATATTGCAGCGAAGCGCCAGATAGGCCTCGTAAATCTCGCCGCCGGCATTTCCGCGGGAGTCGACGCGGCGAATGACGGGCGTCACGGTGTTATGGGCCACGCCGTCGGCCGTGTGCGCGATAACACCCACGGCCTCGTCGGTCCACTCGCGCCAAGCGAGGATAATCTTCTCGGCGGCGTCGAGCAACTGAGCGCGGTCCTGCGAGCGCAGTCGCAGGACCGAAAGCGGCCACTGCAACACGGTGCCGCTGACCTGGTCAAAGCCGGGCACGCTAAACTGCGAGACCTCGGCGGCGTGCATCATGGGGAACTCGTGTGCGCCGCCCTGGAAGTGGTCGTGCGACAGAATCGAGCCGCCCACGATGGGCAGGTCGGCGTTGGAACCGATGAAGTAATGCGGGAACAGGTCCACAAAATCGAGCAGGCAGGTCAGGCCCTTGCGGTCGACGTGCATTGGACGATGCTCGGAGCTCATGGCAATGCAGTGCTCGTTAAAGTACGCGTACGGGCTGTACTGGAAGCCCCAGCGCTCGCCGTCGAGCTGGATGGGGATAACGCGCAGGTTCTGGCGAGCGGGGTGAGCGCCGCCGTCTGCCGCGGCGGAGCGTCCAGGATAGCCCTCGTTTTCGATACAGAGCTGGCAGGCGGGATACTTCTCGCCCGTGTTTTTGGCGGCACCGGCCGCGGCAATGTCGCGCGGGTCCTTCTCGGGCTTTGACAGGTTGATGGTTATCTCGAGGTCACCCCAGTTGGTGGGGGTGCTCCACTTGATGTTGCGCGCGATGGCGGCGCGGCGCACGTAACCGGCGTCACAGCACAGGCCGTAGAACCAGTCGGTCGCGGCGCGAGGTTCGTTGACGCCCATGCGGCCGCTGAATTCCTCGTTTACAACCGAAGGCCTTGGCATGAGCACACCCATGATGCGCATGGCGATGCGGTCGCGGCCCGATGCCGTGTCCTCGGCGGCACCGTTGGCAACGGCGGCCTCGGAGAGCGCGGCGAGCGTGCCTTCAAGGTCAAAGTCGGGCAGGGTATCGGGGTGCAAGAACGAAATCTTCTCGGTCTTGAGTGCCCAGGTCATGTCGAGCGCGGGACCCGTGGCGCCGATGCACTCCAGAATGGTGTTGTAGGCCCAGATGCGGTCGTCCTGTCCGATCATCGACCGGTGGATGGCATATTCGATGAGGCCCTGCGCGGCCTCGCGCACGTCGGTCATTACAGCCATGCCGCGTAAGCCCCCTTGTCAGAGATAGCGTAATGACGGGCAGAGCCTTCGCCCAGCCAGCCGTTCATCTTGGCGATAAAGGTGTCGACCAGGTCGAGCGGCACGAAGGCCTGGATGGTGCCACCAAAGCCGCCGCCGTGGATACGGACGGCGCCGCGGCCGTCGAGCACGTGCTCGGCCAGTGCCAAGGCATACATCGAGGGCTGCTCGGAGCCCAGCTTGGCAACGACATTCTGCAGGTACATGGCAGAGCTGGCGCCGGACTCGCGCGTGAGGACCAGGAACTGGTCGATGTCGCCGGCGTTCAGGGCAGCCCAGCGCTTGTCGACCAGGCCGTTCTCGTACCAGTAGTGAACGGCGCGCAGGCAGGCACGGTCGCCCAGCTTGGCACGCAGCTCGGGGAGCTTGGCGTCAAAGTCCGCCACGTTTACCTCGCACAGGCGTGCCTTGCCAAATTCGGCGGCGACGTCCTGCATCTCGCGCGGAACGGCGGCGTAGTCGTCGGTGGCGGCCACGTGGTCGGCACCGACCTTAACAAGCACGAGCGCATAGCCGTGATCCTCAAAGTTGAGCTCGAGCTTCTGGGTTTTAGGCTGAGCCTGGTCCTCAAAGTCCATGTAGGCAAGGCCACCCAGGCACACGGCGGCCTGGTCCATCAGACCGCAGGGCTTGCCATAGTAGTTGTTCTCGGTGCGCTGGCTCATCTGGGCGAGCGCGACGGGCTCAATGGCGGGAGCGCCCCAAAGCGTCTCCATGGCGCGACCGTACGCGGCCTCGACGGCAGCGGAGCTTGAAAGGCCGCCACCCGAGGGGACGGAGCAGGTAAAGGCGAAGTCGAAGCCATGGGGCTCAACGCCCAGCGCTGCGATCTCGTGGGCCATACCGCGCACGAGGCTCGCGGACGTGCCCTTTTCGGGCTCCTGAACATCTAGCGTGTCGAGCGTAATCTCGAAGGTGGGATAGCCCTCGTCGGCAACACGGACCTTGTTGGTGTCGGTTGCCACGGCGATGCCGTCGACGGCGACATCGAGCGAGCCGGCGATAACATGGCCGCCCTCGTGATCGGTGTGATTGCCGCTGATCTCGGAACGGCCGGGCGCGTGTACGTAGAGCACCTGGCGGTCGCCGATGGGGCCAAACTCCTCCTCAAACAGCTTGGTGAGCGTGGCAAGTGTCTTCTCGTCGGGGGTAGTCATGGAGTCTTCCTTTCTTGTTTATCCCGCGTGAGCTGGGGTTGCCGTGTTAAGTGAAAAGGAATTAAAAGATACGGGGGAGTAGACGGGAGTCAAATCGCCGCTCCCCCGCACTTCGAAGAGAGTGGGTTAACGGACGGTTGAGAATCGATAAACGATTGTCGAGCTAAACGGGCGGTCAGGTGAGCAGACAGGGTGTGCCCAATCTGCGTGATGGTTGTTGTCGGGCCAAAACTCGGGCTCAAATGCAACGCCGTCGCGCGGTTTGTAGTCGGCCCCGTTTTTGGCGTTTGTATCGTCGAGCCAGTTGCCGGTGTGCAGGTGCGCGCCGGGCGCAGTGACGAAGATGTCGAGTGTGCGGCCCGAACTTAAATCCTGAAGGCACAGGGCGTGACGTGGACCGACATCGGGGGCGAAGCCATCAAGACAGAAGCAATGGTCAAAACCGTGTGCGATCTTGAGTTGTTCATCGTTCGCATCGATGTCGCGACCGAGTTCTTTGGGTACGCGGAAATCGAACGGGGTGCCCGCTACCGGGCGAACCTCGCCAGAAGAGACGTTATCCTCGCGCTGGGGGAGAAACGCCTCGGCATCGATCATCGCAACCTGGTCCAGAATCGTGCCGGAATCGTGCCCGGCAAGATTGAAGTAGCTGTGATTGGTCATGTTGACAAACGTGTCGGCATCGGTGACGCAATGTTGCGTGCAGGTGAGCTCGGCGGCACCGGTCGGACCGGCTTGCAGGGAATAGGTCACGGTAAAGCAGCGGTTGCCCGGAAGGCCCAGTTCGCCATCGCGCAGCTTGCAAGTAAAGCTCACCGTGTTGGTGATCTCGTCGACATTGGCGTCCCACACACGCTTGTGGAGGCCGTGTTCAAGGTCGGTGTGAAGATTGTTGGTCTTTTTGGGACCGTCGTTGCGGGTCATCTGATAGACCGTGCCGTCAATCTCGACCTGCCCGTTATCCGTGCGGTTGGCCGAAGGCCCGATGGTTCCGCCGTAGCACGCCGGATTGTCAAAGTAGCCATCCAGATGGTCGAAACCAAGCACGATGTCTGCCACGTTGCCCAAGGCATCGGGAACCTCGATGCCGAGGATCGTTGCGCCATAGTCCATGACGCGCACGTGAGCGCCTGCGCAGACAAGGTCATATACCGTTACCGGCGCGCCGTCGGGGGCGGCGCCGAACAGAGTTGTATTGATCATGAGCGTCCTTTCGAGTACGACGCCATCGCTTGCACGGCACGGAGTGCAAACGCCATGGTATCGAAGTGCTTATTCCTTATGTTAACGTACTCATACGCGAGCGCCATGGACTTCTTCGGATTCCTGCAATCGGTCGAAAATGAGCCGTGAACGGTATTCAGGGAGCGTTGTCGTCACCGTATAACCGCTGATGGGTATAGTGGAGTACGTTAACATTACCGAAAGATAACAAGCCCTCCCAGCGCGACCTGCATTTTCGTTGAGGAGGGGCATTTGGTTTCTCGTGCAGAATCGAAGGTGATTTTGTGGCAAGGCGCCCTTCCAACGATACGGCTTCGCGGCCGGTCTCCATGGCCGATGTTGCCCGTGCTGCCGGCGTTTCGCAGCAGACGGTTTCGCGCGTTGCCAACGGACTGCCCAATGTCAACGAACAGACGCGCCAGCGTGTGCAGGCGGCCATGAGGGATCTCGGTTTCCGTCCGAGTTATGCTGGTCGTTCGCTGCGCGATGGTCGTTACTATTCGGTCGGCTTGTGCGTTAACGACGTTACCAAGTTCGGCAATCTTACGATGATCGATGGCATTGCAAGTGCTGCCCGCGAGCGCGGGTGCGCCATCACGCTGGTCGAGATGTCCAAGACCGAGGAGTTTTCGCTTGCCGAAGCCACTCGTCGCATGGCTGCACTTCCGGTAGACGGCATCATTATCGGCATGAGCCGCTTGGCTCCCGACTTTGAGACCTTTGAGCCTCTGCCGGGCATTGGCACGGTCATCGTTACCATGTATGCGCATCCGCGTGTGGCCACGGTCGACTCTGACCACTATGGCTGCTCACTGCTGCTTATGAACCACCTGTTTGAGCTGGGCCATGAGCAGATTCGCTTTATCGGCGGTCCGTCTTTTTCGGTGGATGAACGGTTTCGCCGGGCGGGTTGGAAAGACGCGCTCGAGCGTAAACGTATCAAACCGGTGAAGCCGCTCGAGGGCGACTGGTCTGCCAACAGCGGTTATGAGGCCGGCAGGTACCTGGCGGAGCACGACCGTACTATGACGGCGATTTATGCGGCGAATGACCAGATGGCAAACGGTGCAATTGCCGCGCTTCGTGATAGCGGCTTACGCGTGCCCGAGGACGTGAGCGTGGTGGGCGTCGATGATTCGCTTGACGACTTTGTCGCGCACAACGAGCTCACAACCGTACGATTCGATCTACATCAGCGTGGGCGCGAGGTGGTCGAGCATGCAGTCCCCAAAACGGGGATGTTGGACAAAGCCGTCGCCATTCGTATTCCGGGCCAGCTCATCGTTCGACATACCACGGCGGCTCCGCGCGCATAGTTTTGGCGGGTCGATAGTGGTATATTCCGCACCAATAACAAACGGTAAGGATACTGCCAAATAGCTGCTGGCATGTGACCGAGTGTTATGATAAACGGGTTCTTTTGTCTATCTAGCTATCTAGGAGGCTTTGCCTGATGGAGATCACCAAGGATATCCGCTACATCGGCGTCGATGATCACGACAGCGATCTGTTCGAGGGCCAGTACGACGTGTCCAAGAACGGCATGGCATACAACAGCTACGTCATCCTGGGCGAGAAAATCGCCGTCGCAGATTCGGTCGATGGCGATTTTGTTGATGAGTGGCTCGGCAATCTCGAATCTGTGCTGGACGGTCGCACGCCCGACTACTTGGTCATCCATCACATGGAGCCCGATCACTCCGCTGGTATCGCCGCCTTTATGGAGCGCTATCCCCAAGCACAGATTGTGGCAAGCATGGGCGCCTTTCGTATGATGCTCAACTACTTTGGCACCGACTACCCCGAGCGCAAGATGGTCGTCAAAGAGGGCGATATTTTGGATCTGGGTGGCCACGCCCTAACGTTTGTCGGTGCCCCCAATGTGCACTGGCCCGAGGTGATCTTCTCCTACGAGACCACCGACAAGGTGCTCTTTAGTGCCGACGGCTTTGGCAAGTTTGGTGCCAACGATATCGAGGACCCCGAGGGTTGGGCCTGCGAGGCACGTCGTTACTACTTTGGTATCGTCGGTAAATTCGGCAAGTTTGTGCAGGCTGTGCTCAAAAAAACCGCCGATCTGGATATTCAGATTATCTGCCCGCTCCACGGTCCCGTGCTCACCGAGAACCTGGGCTACTATATCGACGCCTACAACACCTGGTCGAGCTATCAGCCCGAGGACGAGGGCGTCACGATTGCCCATGCGAGTGTGTACGGCCATCTGAAGACTGCTGTCAAAGAGCTTGCGTCTGCGCTCGAGGCTCGCGGCCAGAAGGTTTCCATCTTTGACCTGGCTCGCGACGACATGTCCGAGGCCGTTGAGGATGCGTTCCGCTATGACCGCCTGGTGCTCGCCTCCGTTACCTATCAGGGTGAGATCTTCCCGTTCATGAGCACCTTTATCCACACGCTTGCCGAGCACGCCTATCAGAACCGTACGGTAGCGCTTGTCGAGGCCGGCTCTTGGGCGCCCGCCGCTGCCAAGGTTATGACCAAGGAGCTCGAGGGCATGAAGGACATTACCCTGACGCAAAACAAGGTGACCGTCTTGGGCTCGCTCAACGACGCTTCGCGTGCTCAGATCGAGGCCCTCGCCGACGAGCTTTCCAAATAGCGACACTTTCGCTTTCGTCGCGATAAACCACTACAACCACCACAAAGGGGACAGGCACCTTTGTGGTGGTTTTTGTTTAAGGGCAGATGCCGATGATAAAACGCTTGACCGTGTCGTTACCTGCGGTGACGGCACGGTATTTATTTCAAGACTTTAGTCTGCTGGCCGCGCAGCGGCCAGCTTTAAACCACCCGCTACGCGGGTGGAGACAAACGGCTTT
>NZ_WWSL01000039.1:0-14365 GCF_009875845.1 Collinsella sp. BIOML-A6 | reverse complement strand
CTAATGGCTTGGCGTCAGCATGCCGCGATTCTGTCGCACGGAGAGCATTTCCCAGTTGACAAAACTATAGGAACACCTCCCAATAGCTTGGCCTATCAGCGACCTTGTACGTAATAGAGGCGTCATCTGGCACAATCAACTCGCGCTTGGCGTTTGCAATGAACGCATCCATGTCGGCGATCACGCCATCGTCGCCCGCAGCGGCCTCCCCATCGTCGCCGCTATCGGATGCCGCTTCAGATGGTGCTTGAGATGCGCCAGTTCGATCGTCTGCAGTGCCAGAGCCGTCCTTCAAAGAGCTCTCCGAAGGCTCCGCTCCTTTGAATGCCTTCCACATATCGCTGCTTGCAGACGGCTTTTCAATGTCGGCCTCCGGATGCTCCCCGGCAATCTCGTCAAGAATTTTACACGCTTCTTCACGCCCCTGGACCATCGTCTCCTGTGGTTTGCCACCATCCTCGACAGTCCTCACCAAGTAGGCGCCATTCTGTCTATCGAATTCCTTATTTTGAATTTGCACCGCGTCTACGACCTCAGGACCCTTTGCAGTAAGCGAAATATAGAAATCCGCCTGGTTACAATCCTGTCTACAAGTAAATTTAACGATGCCGTCCTTGCAGACAGTAATGACTTGGCTCTCACCCTGAGCAATAAAACCGTCATACCGATTCGTCATATTGCTGGAGCCTTCTACCATCTCTGACGAAGGCATAACCGAAACGGCCTTTCCATCAACAAAGCAGTAGGCACCTACAATCGCCGAAATATCGTTCTGCGCATCGACAGACCCAATAAGCAGCTCGTCAATTCCGTCACCGTTCAAATCATCGAAAGCATAGTAGTAGTTTAAAAAGCCGGGAGCATTCTGGCTGTCATAAACGAATATCTGCCCCAGCCCAGAATCATCGTCGCGCCCCAGAGCCCAGTCGTCGTAGTTGGCAGTACCAGCTCCCTTCTGCTCGCAATAGCTCACAAAGTCCTCGTAACGCGCAACCACGCCCTCGTAGGCCTCGTGCGCTTTCTTGTTAGCTGCCGCGACCTTCTTTTTAGACGACTTATTCTCGACTGCAGCCGGCTGTTCCTGCTGCTGCAGCTGAGGCAGCACAAAGGCCTCGTAAGCTTTGACCAGTGCGTAGGCGACACCAGCGGTAAAGATGATTGCTGCAAGAATGGTGACAAACGTAGGCACGGCAAAACGGCCGATCTGCCGACGCTGCATCATAAAGGCCGCAAAGGACATATGCTCAGAGGGCGCCGGAGAAGCGCTCTCTGCGCGAGATGCAGCAGGATCGCTCGTCGCTTTTCTATCAGCAGGCGCCTTTGGTGTACCTGAAGGAAGCGGCTGCTGAGCATTCGCCGGCGCATCATCCACATCCAACGGTTTTCCGCATGCGGAACAGTATCGCGCCCCGTCTTTGATCTTTGCCCCGCAGCTTGCGCAGTACATATATCCCCCCTAGAACTTCAGCATATCGAAATGATAGCCCACAGCCTGCAAACAGAAAAGGCCCAGGACAATTTGCTCGACTGTAAACCTTTTCTTTCACCTTTCAAATTCGCCTGACCCCACGCGGAAGGCATGCGACGGGCTACTTGCTAGGCGCGAGCCATGTGCAGCTTGATTACCTTGAAGATGATGTTGGCAACCGAGACGATAGGCCAAAGTGCCACCATCGTCATCGGGGCTAATTCGGGAACAACCGGAACCGCTCCGTGAATCACGCTGCCCAACCAGTAAAAAAGCATCAGAACAACGACAGGAAGGCCCACGAGAACCACAAGTTCGATTAACATAATCGTGATACCGATAATGCCGCCACCATAGACAAAGGGAAGCCTTACACCGCTGCGGTACAGCGAGATAATCACCTTCCAGGGACCAATCAGAAGCAGCGCCAGCAGAATCATATAGTCGAGCCCCAGCGAGCCCCCTCCCAGCACGTAATTGAAAAAGAGCACATAGAGCAACGAAATCACCGACGCTCGCGTAAGGGACCCGATGGACTCGCGAAGTGAATCTTGCAGGCAAGCAGCGGCCTCTGCATCCTCCGCCGCTTGAAACTGAGCCTCGACAGACTGGCTCTCAATCGGCCGGGCCTCAACGTAAATCGCATCTCCCGCCGTGCTGGCCGCAGCCGCGACCGTAGGCGTTCCGCACACGCCGCAGAACTTGGCGCCGTCGTTAATCTCTGCTCCACACTGTTTGCAATGCATGATCGGGTCCTTTCTCGTTACCCCTTTTCTTGACGATCACAAGATACGATTTGTCGTTTATCCGATATAGAGATTTTGACCGGGTAATTTTCCTAAACGTGCTACGCTATTAAACCTGCAGCTAGAGACAGGGGTAACAATGTTTGAGTTCTCCCAAACACGCACCGTTGAAGGTTCGATTCCGTTTAAGAAAGTCAACCTCATAGAGAACGAACCCAATAGGTCCGTTGGCGAGGCCCAGCTTGTCTTTGAACTCTACATGCCCACCGAGCTGGCCGGCAGCAAAAGCAACGAAGGGCCCGCACACAGCGAGCGCCATGCCGATCTGATCAGGCTGGCATCATGCATCGAACCCACCGCCGTTAAAGAGCAGCCCTTCCGCGCAAGCCTCTTTAACGTACTTGACTACGCCGAACAGACCGGGCCGCTTTTTGGCAAGCACGCAATAGAATCCGTACGCGATTGGGCCAATGCCGCGATGGCAGCACTTATTGCCATGCGCATCCAGGAATACCTCAACGGGAGCTGCACCATCGCAAAGGTCTCCGCATTGGAAAGAATCGAGAAATCAGTGGTAACCTGCGCGGCAAACGGGTCATCCTTCAAGATCTACACCACTATCCTGAGGGCGGGCGGAGATTATACCAACTCATTCAAAAGCCTGCCCATCGTGCGCAAAATCGAATCCGATGCGGGATATTTCTACGCCTTTATGTTTATGATCGACGAGGAAGAATCCCTCGTTGCACTCAACGTGCTCTCTTTTGAACACGAGCTCACCGCCAATGACTTCAGTGTTTTGCAGGCGATGTTCTACATGGACGAAGACTCCAGCTTGGAGATTTCAGCACGACTCAAGGTCAACAATAGCGAGGAGAGCTTCTATGTAATCGACCCTCAAGCAGATATCCAGGAGCGCCGCGAAGAACTTGACGACGATGACCGCGATGCGCTCACCGCTTTGGTGCAGGCGCTCGTGATCTCGCATCTCTCGGGCGCGCACGTGGATGTGTTCCAGGGCAACGAGTCCACAGGGTTCCTTTCCTTTGACAGCTATCTCTCGTGGCTCTGGTTTGATTTTTCGCGCAAGCTGAGCACCGTCAAAATTGGCTATTGCGAGCAGTGTGGACGCGCCTACTCACTTGCCGGACATCGAGGCGTCAAACGGCACTACTGCAGCGATCGATGCAAGACCGATGCCAAAAACGAGCGCACGCGCAAGGAGACGGCAAAGATACGCGAGTTGTTTGGAACGGGCACCAGCGTACGCGACATCGCCAACGAGATAGAACGTCCCGCGGCCTACGTACGCTCGCAGCTCAATAAATGGACCAAGCTCAAGCACGATCTGGATGAAGACATTGAGTCAAACGGCTTTGACAGCTCCGAGCTACTCAAACGTTGCACCATTGAGAAGCTCGACCTCAACAACCTCCTCAACGCCAAGCGCAAAAAGCAGATTCAGGACTTCGCCAAGCTCAAGCGACTCGTTAAGTAGAAGCCCTGTCATTTCTTCTCCGTCCGACTGGAAAATTGCTCACATACGTGTTAGTACTATATATGTTAGTAACACGCATATGAGCGAGGCATGCCATGTTTGTCGGACGCCAGAGTGAGCTTGAGTCCCTAGAAACCGCTTATCAAAAGGGTTCCTTCCAGTTTGCCGTAGTCTACGGAAGGCGCCGCGTGGGCAAAACAAGCCTGCTTCGCGCTTTTACGCAGGATAAGCCCAGTGTGATCTTCTTTACCGGGCAGCAAACCGTTGCAAGCGAAAACCTTGCGCTGCTCAGCCGCGAGATGCTTGGTAATAGTGCCGCAGGAGCAGCATTCCCTTCCATCCAGGTTGCACTCGAGTCCGTCTTTGAACGCGCCAAAGCGGAGCAAGTCATTCTGGTCATTGACGAGTATCCTTACCTCGCCGAGAGCGACCCGGGCGTGTCGTCGTGTCTGCAAACGCTTATCGACCGACACAAAGACAAGAGCAACCTGTTCTTGGTGCTCTGCGGATCGTCCATGAGTTTTATGGAACACCAGGTGCTTGGACACCAAAGTCCTCTCTATGGGCGCCGCACCATGCAGTTGCGCATCGACCCCTTTGTCGTTTTCGATGTAGCGCAAATGCTTCCCGATGCACCCATCGAGAGAATTATCGAGCTGTATTCCGTTGTCGGCGGCATGCCGCTCTATTTATCGCAGCTTGATAGCACGCGCTCCACGCAATGGAACCTTGAGCACGCTCTGTTGCGCCAAGATGCGTTTCTGTACGCCGAGCCCCAGAACTATCTGTTGCAGGAAGTCCGAAGCCCGGCTATCTACAATGGCGTCATAGCCGCCATCGCTAACGGCTGTGTACGTCCCAAGGAAATCGCCGATGTCACCCGACTCGCAACGCCACAAGTCGCGCGATTACTCGACGCATTGATTGATCTGCGAATCGTTGAACGCGTCACGCCCGTTGCCAAAGCAACAAAACGTCAGGTGGTCTATCGAATCTGCGATAACCTGTTCAGGTTTTGGTATCGATTTGTTCCGCAGTACACGGGAACAATTGAAGAGGGGCTCGGAGCCGCTGTTGCCGCGCGTATCGTCAAGCGCGATTTGTCTACCTTCGTGGGCCCCACATTTGAAGAGGTATGCCGCCAGTGGTTGATACGACAGGTCGTTGAGGGCGAGCTGGATGTACTGCCCAAGGCAATCGGCTCTTGGTGGGGCACTAACCCGGCAACGCGTCACCAAGAAGAGATTGACATTGTATTAGAGGATGCCGATGGCGAGTTCGTCGTTGGCGAGTGCAAATGGAGAAACGAGCCCGTAGATACCGACGTTCTTGAAACGCTCGAGCGGCGCAGTGCGCTGCTGGGCCGGCCGATCAAACAGTATTACTTGTTTAGCAAGGGTGGATTTAGCGAAGCGTGTCAAAATAGAGCGGCTCAAGCAAGCAGCGCGAGGCTTGTTGGACTCGAGCAACTACTATAAGAAAGGGGCTTGGAAACAGTTTTCCAAGCCCCTTTCAGTTTTTATTCGATTCCCACCTTTTTGAGCGTATCTTTGGTGACTTCCGCAACTTGATTGGGATCGACGTGGGATTCCCCCGAAATAGTGCCGTAACCTGAGGTTGAAAAATCAAGGAAATAATATGTCCGGTAATTGTGCCCATAGCCAAATTGCTGATATAGGGCATTATAGTCCGTCTCGGAAATTTCCTTGCCCTCCGACGCACAATAGTATTCGTAGCCATTGCCCTCGCTCGGCGCAACTCCCCAGGACTCGTAGTTGCTTACAAGCGAAAAAGCATCGCTTTTCTTGCCATATACCGAAGTATTGTCCCCGGCCAAAACCTGCCTTCCAGCAAGCAATGCCGTAATAGCATTGCTCATCTCATATGTTCTTTGGCTTACGAGGATGCTGTCGTCATCCGCTTTAATCAGCGGAAGAAACATCGTTCCTCCGTTGCTGTTATCAAGCCAATTTTGACTGTAAAGCCTCTTGATGCCACCATCAGCTGACGACCAAACCTCTACGGTGTAGGACTTCTGAAGTCCCTCCATATCTCCATTCCAGGCACTCTTTAGTTCGTCATCGCTCATACCGTTCACAACGGTCAAGAGCTCAGGCTGGCCATCCTGATCAAAATCAACGAGGTCGACAAGACAAAGCCCTCGCATCGCATAGACAGAATCAGTCACCTCAGCAATTTGCGGCTCTCCATAGCACGCGAGGTATTCCTGGCACTTTTGCTTGTAAGCGGCATGCGTAGCGGTATTGTCCGCAGCGGTGCCTCCATCCTTCTTGTCGCCTTCGCCTGTCTTTGTATCGGCCTCGTTGGCCTTAGGCACCTCGAGGGAAACCTCTTTTACGGCATCAGCGGATTTAGAGTTATCGACGGCTTTGACGGGAATACTCCACTCGACTTTTGACTTGGAGTCCTTAACGGTGAGGGTATATTTTCCCGGTTTAACATCGGGAAACTGGCTTACCGTGAAGCCCTCGTCACCCTTAACCTCAGCGTTGGTGCTGTAGCCGTTGTCGCCGTTCAGGGTCACCGAGTACTTCTTGAGTTTCTCGCCCTTTGCGTCGGTCGGGGTGATCTTGGATTCTTGGACCACCACGATGGCCTTGTCCTGGCCGTAATGGGCAACGTCGCCGCCGGACTTGCTAAAGAACAGCAGGTAGCTAAAGATGGCAATGACTGCCAGGCCAACGACGACACCAACGATATAGAGCGCCTTGGGCTCCTTTTTCTGTGCGGATGCATTCGCCGCAGGAGCAGGGGCTGGCGCCGCGACGGGCTTGGCGACCGGATTGCTCAGTTTTGGTCGGTCGGCACGCACGGCTGGAATCGAAGGCGTTGCACCGGACGACACGTCGTCTTTAGGCTGGTCGTCTTCTTCGTCCGCTACGGGCTCGCTCTCCACGGGCGACTTTTCCTCCCCCGCCTCGGCACCGGCGAAAGGCTCCTTCTCCGTTTCGTCGCTAGCGAAAATCTCTTCCGCAGCCTCATTGATAACGGAAGGTTCTTCTGCCACTTCGTTGCTGACAGAGTTCAGCACCGCCTTTGCATCTTCGAGTGCATAGCCGCACTCGGTGCAGTATCGCAAATCGCCATCAAGCTCAAATCCACAGTTGGGACAGAACATGTTAGTCCTCCTTATCGACTTTCACCGTTGTACCGTCCTTGACCTCATCGGGGGTTACTTCGGACCCCACTTGAGACCCATCATCCCAAGACGCAACCAAAATCTCGCAATTGCCGTCCGCAAAAGAACCGAGCTCATAGTCTTCGGTGCGATACACCAGTCCCTTGGATGTCACATACAAGCATGTTGAGCCCTTGATTGAATAGTCTGAAGAATTGCTCCGCATGAGCATAGAATTGTAATCAGACGGATACTCTCTGCCCATTTCCGTAAGATACGGCCAAACTGCCGAACTCATAGAACTGGCAAGATCCTCGGTATCAATGCCAAACATGTCCTGAGGGCTGACAGTATCACCCGTATGCAAATCAAAAATAACACCAGTCACATACGTGTCGCCATGCGGACCCCATCCCGTCGAATAGCGCTCGTCACGGATACAAAAATAGTTCTCATCCATGTACGTAACCGTCACGTTTCTCGATATGCAGGGAAATTCGCCGTCGGGGTACAGCTCAGCATCTGATTGCTCATTATCTGATGCTCGATTCGTTCGCTCCGCATCAATTTGAAGGGGCTCGAGAATCGCCTTGTTAATTTTGTCTGCGACGTCGTCTTTGGCGGAGCTCTTAAGTTGCGGATAGGACCATTCCATGTCAGTCCGCTCGCCCTGATTGAGCATAGGGTCGACCGGAGCAGACACCGTCAATGACTTTGCCTCCAACGTATAGACAACTTTTTCGGCCGCCCTCTCGTCCTTCTTGGGTCTTTCGGTCGCTTGCTCCTGTTGCACGGATTGCTGCTGGAGATTGGGCTCGATGACGTTCTTGTAGAGCATGAAAGCAGCGTAAGCGATGCCTGCCGCGGCGATAAATGCGGCGATCATGATAGCAAACTGCGGCACCAGGCGGTTACCGACCTGACAGCGTTGCATAAAGAGGTTGTACATCTGGGAGTGACCGCTACCCGCGGTCTTCGAGACCGGCTCGGGACTCGGTTCTGCCGTGGACTCGACATTCGCGGATCCTATCGCAGAGTCCGTTTCGGTATTTGCAGACTCCAACATGACTTCAGCGGACGAGGACTCTCGCGCCAGCGGCTCGGCGCCGGACCCTTCCTTGGCCGCAGTTTTACCCGAGAGTCCTTCCAAGGGCAGCCCGCATTCGGTACAGTACCGCGCATCGTCACTGATCTTGCTACCGCATTTGGGGCAAAACATGGGCTTTCTTCTCCGATTCCCTTTAGTCTCACTGAGTCGTAAGTTACTCACGTGCTGTACGCTACGTAGTTTAACCATTTCTTAAGCAAGCCAATGGACCGCTTGAACAGACGCATACCGACGCATACCCACTCAAGTGACCCTATACCGGCTAGTTATCCTGGCTCATGGCATGAGTGTCAGTGTAAGAATTTTCGCTGAACAGGTCCGCCCCCTCGAAGTCCGAGCCGATGCTCAACTTGAAGCCATTTTTTGCCGAGATGGAGAAATCGCCGCTGATATCCATATCATGCTCGCGGCCAACCGCCCTCATTTTCCGAAGTCCCACCCGTCACGTTATCAGGAGCCCGAAGTCAAAGAGATAGTAAAAGCCGATTGGGGCACATGTGATTCCATATGCCCCAATCGGCTTTATAGTCGTTTACGCCTCAGAGAAACCTAGGTGACCCGTTTACACGCGCTAGCGCGCCGGGTCAACTGCCACCTTGCCGCTCTCCAGCACGTGGACGCGCCCGTCGGCGAGCATCTGCACGACCTCGGGGTACAGCACGTGCTCGATCGCGTGGATGTGCTCCTCGAGCGTGCCGACGTCCCAGCCCTCCTCAACAGCAAGCGCACGCTGGGCGATGATGGGGCCGTTGTCGTAAATCTCGTTTGCAAAGTGCACGGTCACGCCGGTCACCTTGACGCCGCGGGCAAACGCATCGTCGATCGCGTGGGCACCGGTAAAGCTCGGCAGCAGTGCCGGGTGCAGGTTGACCACGCGGTTGGGGAACGCCGCCAGCAGCGGCGTGTGCACCATGCGCATGTAACCGGCCATCACCACGTACTCGCAGCCGCGCTCGAGCAGCTCATGCGCGATGATCTCGTCGGCGGCGATGGGGTCGGCATAGACATCCTTGGACAGCGTAAGCGTCTGGATACCCGCACGCTCGGCGCGCTGCAAGCCCTTGGCCGAAGGACGGCTCGACACCACAAGCTCAATCGAGGCGTTGAGCTCGCCGGCGGCGATCAGGTCGATCAGCGCCTGCAGGTTGGTACCCGAACCGCTGATAAGTACGCCAATCTTGAGCGGCTCAGCCGTATCGGTGCCGGTCGGACGGGTGTAGGGCACAAAACCCAGACCCTCACTAGCAGCCATCTGCTCGTTAGCGCTCATCGGAGTACACGACCTTACCGGAACCCTCGACGCACTCGCCCACGCGGAACGGCTTCTCGCCCAGCGCAACCAGGGCCTCGGTAACCGCGGCCTCGTCCTCTGGGGCGACGATCAGGCACAGGCCAACGCCCATGTTGAAGGTCTTGCATGCCTCGTTGGGCGCGAGCTCGGCCTGGCGCGACACGTAGGTGATGACAGACGGAACGTCCCAGCCCATCTCGGCGCCGTTGCGGGTGACCACGGCGTCGACGTCGTCGGCAAGCGCGCGGTTGAGGTTCTCGGTGATGCCGCCGCCGGTGATATGGGCAATGGCGTGAACGTTGGCGCCGCCGCGGAGCAGCTCCAGAATCGGCTTGACATAGATGCGCGTGGGAGCCAGCAGGGCATCGGCCAGCGATGCGCCGCCGAGCTCCTCGAGCGGACGGCTTAGTTCCTCGGCCTTAGCGGCGGCCTCGGGCGTGCCCGGCTTGATTCCGTCGACACCGATGACCTTGCGCACGAGCGAGTAGCCGTTGGAGTGCACGCCGGTGGAAGGCAGGCCCAAAATCACGTCGCCAGGGCGGACGTTCGCGGGGTCGAGCATCTTGGGACGATCGACAACACCCACGGTAAAGCCGGCAAGGTCGTAGTCGGCGGGAGCCATAACGCCGGGGTGCTCGGCCATCTCGCCGCCCACGAGCGCGCAGCCCGCGAGCTTGCAGCCGTCGGCCACGCCCTTGATGATCTTTGCCATGTGCTCGGCCTCAATGTGACCGATGGCGACGTAGTCCAGGAAGAACAGCGGCTCGGCGCCCGAAGCCAAAATGTCATTGACGCACATGGCGACCAGGTCCTGGCCCACCGTCTCGTGACGGTCCATGATCTGGGCGAGCACGAGCTTGGTACCCACGCCGTCGGTGCCGCTAATCAAGATCGGGTCTTCCATATCCTTAAGCGCGGCGGCCGAGAACAGGCCGCCAAAGCCGCCGATGCCGCCGATAACCTCGGGGCGGTTGGTGTCCTTGACCATCTGCTTAATAGCGTCGACGGCGCGGCCGCCCTCGGCGGTATCGACGCCGGCGTCCTCGTACGTCACATGCTTGCTGTCGCTCATCTGAGCCTTCCTCTCCCACTACCGTGGCGCCGCGCGGGCGCCAAACGGTGCTCATAGTTGCATTCATTTCGGCGCGCGTCATAACAACACGCGCCGTCATATCAACAAAACAGCAGATAAAACCTGCCAAAATAAACCTGTCCCTAAATGGCAGGTTTTAGGCCTCACTGTGCTCCTCTTCCCAGCTGCGATCGACATATTTCTCGACCACGGCGTCGTCGTCAAAGTGCAGCGGCTTGTCCAGGTTGCGGGGCTTAAAGCCCTCCATGAACTTGTCGCGGCCAAAGCTCTCGGGAATCGCCACGGGATAGCGTCCGGTAAAGCACGCATCGCAGTAACCGCCCTTGGGCATGACCTTAAGCAGGCCCTCGACCGAAAGGAAGGCAAGCGAATCGGCGCCGATATACTCGCAAATCTCATCGACCGTCTTGTTGGCGCTGATAAGCTGCGACTGCACGTCGGTATCGATGCCATAGAAGCACGGCCAGATGACCTCGGGCGAGTTGATGCGGATATGAATCTCCTTGGCGCCGGCGTTGCGCAGCATCTTGACGAGCTGCACCATGGTGGTGCCGCGGACGATGGAGTCGTCGATGACGACCAGGCGCTTGCCCTCGATGTTGTCGCGCAGCGGGTTGAGTTTCATACGTACGCCCATGGCGCGCAGCTCCTGCGTGGGTTCGATAAACGTACGGCCCACATAGCGATTCTTGATGAGGCCCTCGCCAAAGGGAATGCCGCTCTCGTGCGAATAGCCCTCCGCGGGCGGCAGACCGGAGTCGGGCACGCCAATGACCAGGTCGGCCTCGACGGGCTCCTCGTGTGCCAGCTGACGACCCATGTCATAACGGCAGGCGTAGACGCTCTTACCGTTCATGATGGAATCGGGGCGGGCAAAGTAGACCTGCTCAAAAATGCAGTTGGCGGACTCTTCGGCTGCAGGCACGCCCTGCTCGGATACCAGGCCCTCGGCGCTGATGCGCAAAATCTCGCCGGGACGAACATCACGCACGTACTCGGCGCCCACAATATCGAGCGCGCAGGTCTCGGAGGCAACGACCCAGCCGCCGGCGCGCGTGACATGGACGGCGGAATCGACCGTCGAGGCACCGTCTTGCGAGGGCAGCTGCGAAACAGAAGCGGTGTCGGCCTGATCCAGACCCTCGTCCACGAGCTTGCCCAGCACCAGCGGGCGAATGCCATGCGGGTCGCGGAAAGCGTAGAGCGCCTGCTCGTTGATGAGCGTCATGGCGTAGCCGCCGCGCACGAGCTCCATGGTCTTGCGAATACCCTCACGCAGGTGGCCCGTACGCTGGGTAAAGTAGCCGATAAGCTTGGTCGCGACCTCGGAATCCGAATTGGAGAGGAACGGCACGCCCAGCTCGATCAGCTGACGGCGCAGCTCGTCGGTATTAACCAGAGTGCCGTTGTGAGCAAGCGCGATGATGACGCTATTGATGGTAGAAAGATGCGGCTGCGAGGCTTCCCAGCTCTTGGCGCCGGCGGTGCCATAGCGCACGTGGCCCACGGCCAGCTGGCCGGAGAGCGTCGACAGGTCGGCGTTGGAGAACACGCGATCGAGCAGTCCCAGGTCTTTACGAACCATAACCGTGCCGCCATCGCCCACGGCGATTCCCGCCGATTCTTGGCCGCGATGCTGCAGCGCGCGCAGACCAAAGTACGTCAGTCGAGCCACATCGCGATCGGGTGCCCACACACCAAAAACACCGCATTCCTCATGCAGCTGGTCGGAGTCCGGATCATACGTCGACATGGTCGCCACCTGTCCCGTGGCACGCTCGGCCGCGCGGATGGTTTCTTGAGACATGGCATCCCCTCAGAGCCTCGTTATTTGGCGTTACCCGCCCTATTATACGCACGACAAGTCAGGCACTCCCGCGCATGAGCAGCGCTTTTTAAAAGCCCACCGAGCTTATAATCAGTTTTGCGGCCAAACATTTTATCGGTCTGTCTAGTGCAAGCGCCCACGCCCCCAGATGGCCGCCGCGTCCACCGTTGGGGATTACAAAGTTGCAATTGGGACGTTCGTCCTGTCTTTTGGCAGGTCGGCGGCGTATCCTTATAACCTGAAAGAAAGCGAGAAAGGTTCTGTATGAATCGAAACGAACTCGACCCCAGCGTCCCCAGCGCCACGGAGGTCAAGAAGATCCCGCTCATCATTAAGGTGTACGCCGTCTTGTGCATCCTGTCCGGCGTGGGCACGCTCCCGTCGGTCGCCGCCTTTATGTGGCAGGTCATCACCGCGCTCATTAACGGCAACGCCGCCGAAAAGCTCGGCGACAATATGCTGCTCGCGGTTGGACTCATCGTCGCCGGCATCATGCTCTCTGCGGCAAGTGCCGTCATCCTGATCATCTTTGGCCTGGACCTTATCAAGAACCAGCGCCGCAACGCCGCGCGCCTGTCCTATATCCTTATCGCATTTACCGTCATCGAGCTTTTGGTCGACGTGATGCTCCAGGGTATCGGGCTCTTCTTGCTTCGTCCCGCCATCCAGCTCGGCATCCTCATCGCGCTTTCGGCTACCGTCGATCCCACGCTTCGCCAGGAGTGCGAACTGCAGCGCCGTCTGCAGGAGATGCTCGACCGCGACGACGCCGCCGAGGGCATGCTCGGCCGCGATGAAACCGGCGAGGGCTACATCAAGCTCAACTACTTCAACCTGTTCTGGGTATTCCTCGTCTGCTGCGTGCTCGGCCTGATCGCCGAGGACATCTGGCATATGACGGTCGACGACCCAGGCGTCTACCAGGACCGCGCCGGTATGCTGTTTGGTCCCTTCAGCCCCATCTATGGCTTTGGCGCCGTACTCATGACCATGGTGCTCAACCGCTTCTATAAAAAGAACCCCATCATCATTTTCCTGGTAAGCGCTGTGCTCGGCGCGAGCTTTGAGGTGTTCGTGGGCTGGTTTATGCAGACCTCATTTGGCGTGGTCTCGTGGAGCTACTCGCACATGAAGCTGTTCGGCATGCCCGACCCACTCGCCGTCCTTACGGGCGGACGCACCTGCACGGGCTTTGCCTGCCTGTGGGGCCTAGGTGGCCTTATCTGGATCAAGCTGCTGCTGCCGAGGCTGCTCAAGCTCATCAACATGATTCCGTGGAAGAGCCGCTACTCGGCTACCGTCATCTTTACCGTCATTATGCTGGTCGACGGCGTCATGACGCTGCAGTCGCTCGACTACTGGTACCAGCGCGTCAACGGCACGGAGCCGGATATTCCCGTCGCGCAGTTCTACGGCAAGTATTTCGATAACGACTACATGGAGAACCGCTTCCAGAGCATGACCATGAGCCCCAAGGATGCGACGCGCGTGTAGCGCCCACCGCGCCCAAAACGCAAAATGCCCGCCGGTATCACACGTACCAGCGGGTATTTTTATAAACGAGCCTTCTATCGACGCAAGCCCCTACGCCTCGCGCTCGACCTCGCTCACGCACTCATTTTTGATGGTACCGACGAGCGCCTGCAGCGCATCGACCACATGCGGGCGAATGTCCCCACCAACAAGCACGAGCATGATGTCGTCGCCAACGGCAAGCTCTCCACTCGCCAGCCACACGCGCACATAGCCGATACCCGGCATCGCGCGCGTGGCCTCGATAGCGGCCTGCACCCTTTCGGCATCGAAGCCAAACACCATGCCGCCCACCCTGTGTCCAGGCGCCACGCCACCGGTCTCGATGCCGCGTGCCTCGGATTTTGGCGTTGCGCGCACCACGCCGTTGTGTGTCAGGTACATGCCGCAGCCAGCCGCCGAAGCATCGGCCTTGGCCTCGCGCAGCCAGGCATCAATCGAAGGCATCGTTTTGCCGTTCTCGAGCATCATTTCTCCCTTACCGTCGTCGAATAGCTAATTTGGGCCGGGATTATTAGCTACTCTCGAACAACTTATTCTTCGACCGGTGTGAGCACCATGACGGCACGCGTGTTGCTCAGCGACAGACACTATGACCCAATCCGAGGGCACTAAAAAGACAGGAGCCCCCGCTCGTGACCGCGGGTCGGGGCTGCGACAA
>NZ_WWSL01000038.1:0-15767 GCF_009875845.1 Collinsella sp. BIOML-A6 | reverse complement strand
AGCGAAGCGGCATTGACCTTCTGGTCATGCCGCTGAAGCTGAAAGGCAGATTGCCGCTCTGGCGGGTTTGCAGCGTCGAGCCGTTACGCGGTTCGTAGAACCGCGTAACTTAAGTTACATGAGTTCGCAAACGGCCGCGGCGAAGGCTACGGGGTCCTCGGGGAGGATGCCCTCGACGAGCAGGGCCTGGTCGTAGAGCAGGCCAGAGTACTGCTTGATCTTTTCGGCGTCGCCCGCTTTCTGGGCAGCGACGAGCTTGGCGAAGACCGGGTGCTTAGCGTTCAGCTCGAGCACGCGTTGGCTCTTGGGCATACCGTCGGGCGCGCCCTCGGGACCCTTCTGAAGCACCTTCTCCATCTCGAGCGAAAGCGGACCCTCGGTGGTGATGCAGGCGGGAGCGTCAGTCAGGCGCGCAGAGACGGCAACCTTCTCGACCTTGTCGCCGAGCGCCTCCTTCATAGCGCTAAAGAGGTCCTCGTTCTCCTTAGTGGCGTCCTCGGCCTCCTTCTTCTCGTCATCGGTCGCCAAGTCAAGATCGCCGGTCGCGACGTTCTTAAGCTCCAGGTGACGATCCTCGACCTCAGGCTCGGCACCATCGGCAACCGCCTTCTCGGCAGCCTCGCGAGCAGCGTCATCCTCGTAGACCTTGGGCATATCGGCAGCCACGTACTCACGCATGGCCTGGAAGGTGAACTCATCCACGTCCTGCGTCAGCAGCAGCACATCGTAGCCGCGCTCGAGCACGCCCTTCACGACGGGCATCTTGGCCAGACGCTCGCGCGAATCGCCGGCGGCGTAGTAGATGGCCTTCTGATCATCGGGCATGCCCTTGGCATACTCGGCAAGGGTAATCATCTTCTGCTCCTTGGCAGACCAGAACAGCAGCAGGTCGGCGAGCTCATCGGCCTTCACGCCGTAGCTCGAGTAGATGCCGTACTTAAGACCGCGGCCAAAGTTCTCAAAGAACTTCTCATATGCTTCGCGGTCGTTGTCGCGCATGTCCTCGAGATCGGCGGTGATCTTCTTCTCGACACGCTTGGCAATGGCCTTGAGCTGACGGTTCTGCTGCAGCGTCTCACGCGAGATGTTGAGCGACACGTCAGCGGAATCCACGACGCCGCGCACAAAGTTGTAGTAATCGGGCAGCAGGTCGTCGCACTTCTCCATAATCAGCACGTTGGAGCTGTAGAGCGCCAGACCCTTCTCGTAATCCTTGCTGTACAGATCGAACGGGGCGCGACCCGGCACAAACAGCAGGGCGTCATACTCGAGCGTGCCCTCGGCATGGAAGCTGATGGTGCGCGCGGGGTCGTCAAAGTCGTGGAACGTGGACTTGTAGAACTCGTCGTAGTCCTTCTGTTCGACATCGGAGCTACGCTTTTTCCAGATCGGCGTCATGGAGTTGATGGTCTCGAGCTCCTGGTAGTCCTCGTACTCGGGCTTGTAATCTTCCGGCGCGTCCTCGGGCTTGGGTTTCTGGCGGCTCTTGGACACCATCATCTGGATCGGGTAACGCACATAGTTGCTGTACTGCTGAATCAGGCTCTTGAGGCCCCACTCGGTCAGGAAGCGATCATAGGTCTCGGCCTCGCCGTCGGCGTCGAGCTTCTCGTTCTCGCGCAGCGTCAGGATGACATCGGTACCGTGCTCGGCGCGCTCACCGTCTTCGATGGTGTAGCCCTCAAGACCATCAGACTCCCACACGTGAGCGGTGTCCTCGCCATAGGCGCGGCTGACGACCTTCACGTGGCTGGCGACCATAAAGGCGGAGTAGAAACCCACGCCAAACTGGCCGATGATGTCGACATCGGAGCCCTGCTGCTCGGCGTTCTCGGTCTTAAACTCCTCGGAGCCGGAATGGGCGATGGTGCCCAGGTTGCGCTCGAGCTCATCGGCGGTCATGCCGATACCGTTATCCGAGATGGTAATGGTGCGGGCATCCTTATCAAAGGAAACACGGATGGCCAAGTCGCTCTGGTCGAGCTTGACACTCGGATCCTGAAGGCTCTTAAAATTGAGCTTGTCGACGGCATCGCTCGCGTTGGAGATAAGCTCGCGCAGGAAGATTTCCTTATTGGTGTAGATGGAGTTGATCATGAGGTCGAGAAGTTTTTTGCTCTCAGTCTTAAATTGACGCATGTGCAGTCCTTTCGCGCTACCCCTGCCCGCCAAAACGGCCCGGTTGCCCGAGCCGTATCGCAGACCTGCTATGTTCAGACTTAGATTTTATAACCTATTAGCGCGCATATATACATACGGAATCGAAAAACTGTATGTTGCAATGTCCCATGCGCCAATTGTCGAGGAGTGTCCCAAACTGCCGGCAGAAAAGGAACGTCCCTATCTGTCGCCCAAGTGCTTGGCCATCCAGGCGTGGGGCTGGCCTTCGTCCTCATAGTCTACCGGGGCGATCTGCGTGTAGCCCGCTTTGGCATAGAGCGGCAGCACGTATTCCTGAGCATGCAGCTTAATGAGCTTGGCGCCGGCATCACGCGCGCACGTATCACTCGCCTCGACAATCTTGCTCGCCAAACCGCGACGGCGCATGCTCGGCAGCACGGCGACGCGCCCCATAATGTAGGTCTCCCCCGCCGCAATGCCTTCGTCCATGTCGCACGCCGGCGACACCGGGGCTTCGGCATCTGCCGCACGCTCCAGCTCTTCGGGAAACACGCGCGAGCAACCGGCAAGCTCGCCGTCAACGTAGAGCGTCACGTGGATGCAACTCGGAGCCTCGTCGATGGCGTCAAACTCGTTTTCATAGCCCTGTTCGTCCATAAAAACGGCGCGGCGCACCAGCGCCGCGTCCTCAAAGCAACCCGTCTTAAGTTGGATATCCATGGCTGCCCTTTCATTCAATGCGAACGTTAGGGACAGATTTTAGCGAAAATGAGCGCCGCGAACGCTAAACTGCGCGCAAGCTTTTGCCAAGCAATCGTAGTGCCCCACGTTATGAGCATCGCTCGCAATAAAGCTGTACAAGTTCTGATCAAACAGACGCTGCGCCGGCTTTTTCTCCCGGCCAAAGCGGCCGCCGGCGATAAAGTCCGCCGAAGCTTGCAGCTTGCAACCCATATCGACCAGACGCTCTGCCACGCTTATATCCTTTTGAACCGCACGATATCGCTCGGGATGAGCGATAATCACCTGGTAGCCGCGGCATTGCAAATCGTAAATCGTACTCTCGTACTCTCTAAACGCATAAGCGTCAGCATGCGTCGAAAGCTCAAGCAGGAACTCATTGGTTCCATCGAAATGCAGGTATTCCGCAGTGTCGATGCCCAGCTCGACGAGCTTTCGATGGTTGACCTCAAAGCCCATCTGAAGCGGAAAACCCTCCGCGTTATCCCGCAATAACTCAAAGGCATCCCACATCTTGTCGTAGTCAAAATAGGGATCACGGCAGTGCGGGGTGCAGACAATTCTGGTTACGCCAGCCTGCTTGGCAGCTGCAAGCATCGCCAAGCTCTCATCAAGATCGGCGGCGCCGTCGTCTACACCCGGCAAGATATGACAATGAATGTCGCGCATGGGTCGACCTTAATCAACTAAACATTTGCCCGGTTGGTAAAGGTGCCCTTTTTAGAAACACCTTGGGCAGCGGAGCCGTTCTTTACCTTCTTACCTTCCTTGGTGTAGTAAGAATAGTAATACTCGCTGGTCTCGGTCTCGCAGTAATTCATGACGGTACCGATGAGCTTAACCTTCTCGGACTTTTTAAGCTGAGCGATGGCGTTGAGCGCCTCCTCGCGCTTGGTGAAGTCTTCGCGCACCACAAACAGCGTGCCGTCAGTCAGGCTGGCGATCTCGGCAGCATCGATAAAGGTGCCGACCGGAGGAGCGTCAAAGATGACATACTGGAACTTGGCAGACAACGCCTTAACCAGCTTGGCAAAACGGTGAGACACGATGATGTCGGCAGGATTGGGAATATGAGGCTCAGCATCAAGGAAGTAGAAGTTCTTCTGACCCGTCTCGGCGATTGCCTGGTCGATGGAAATCTGATCGGACAGGACTGCGTAGAGTCCACCACGCGAACGGACATCAAGCATATCGGAAAGAGACCTGCGACGCATATCTCCCTCGACCAGAAGGACGCTCTTGCCGCTGGTGGCGATAGCCTGGGCCAGGTTGATGGAAACCGTAGACTTACCCTCGTTGGGAATCGAGGACGTAACGGTAATGGTGCGGATGGGGTCGTCCACGCTCGCAAAGCGAATGTTAGCCAGAAGGGTCTTGGCGGCATTCTGTACAACGAGCTTATCAGTGTTCTTAGCCCTAGCCATGCCTATTTACCACCTTTCATAGCCGGAATTCGGCCGACAACGGGAATACCAAGGAGCTCTTCTGCCTCTTCGACACCGCGGATGCGCGTGTTGAGCATATCTGCCAAAACGACATAGGCAATTGCGATAAAGACGCCGGCGAGGAACGCAACGGCGACGTACAGCGTGCGCTTGGGACCACTGGGGGATTCGGGGGTCTTAGCCTTATCGATAACGTTGATGCTCTGAGCGGCACCGACATTCTGGGCGACCGTGCTCACCGAGCTGGCCATGGCCCTTGCCACCTCCGCCGTCTTCTCGGCATCGGTGCCCGTCACCGAAAGCGTGATGACGCGCGTCGTGGTCTCGGAGGAAACGGAGATCTTGTAGTCATCTAGATCGGCGAGGCCCAGATCCTTGGCAGCACCGCCCTTAACGCTATCGCTATCGAGCAGCGTGGCGATATCGTTGGAAAGCATCTGGCTCGCCGAAAGATCGTTGTAGCTCATCTGACCGCTATCGTCGGTCTTGGCGAGAACGTACATGCTCGTCGTGGCGGTGTAGGTGTTGTCCATCATAGTGAAGGACACCACGCCCATGGCGATTGCACAGACCACCGGAAGGGCGATAACCAGCTTGAGGTGCTTTTTGAGCAGCTGGAACAGTTCGAGAAGGGTCATGCAGCTTGCCTTTCATTTCCCAAGTTCATATCGACAAAACTTTTCCTATGTTATCGCATCTTTCCTGCCATGCCCGAACTCTATACATAAGATACAGCACAGACGGCGATGTTGCGCAATAATAACGCCGCATCGGCAACCCCGGTGCGGCGTCAAAACAACACGGTTGCCGCATTGCTACGCAAATGATTCGTCCTGCTGTACGGGAAACGTTACCGTAATGGTGGTCCCCACGCCCGGCTCACTCGACAGGTCAATCGAGGCGTGATGGTACAGGGCGGCATGCTTGACGATGGCCAGACCCAGACCCGTTCCACCACGCGCCTTAGAACGACTCTTGTCCACGCGGTAGAAACGCTCGAACACTTTACCCTGTTCCTCGGGCGCAATACCGATACCCGTGTCGGCAACAGACAGATACGGATGACCCTCATCATTGGTCCCACAGCACAGTGTGACCGTACCGTCAGGTCGGTTATAACGAATGGCGTTGCTTGCCAGGTTATAGATCAGCTCGTCGATCAGGCGCGGCACACCTTCGATCACCACGGGCTTCGTCTCGTGCCCAATGGTCACATCCGACTGCCGGGCAACCTGCTCAAGACGCTGTTCCACCGTCAAAATGGCACGAGAGAGCTCGATGGGCTCCGTGGACCCAATGGGCACCGCCTCGCCCTCGGATGCTCGCTCCGCCTCATCCAAGTTGGAAAGCGTGAGGATGTCGTTAACGAGCGCTGCCAGGCGGCCCGCCTCGCGGTAGATGCGGCCGCCAAAGTTGCGCAGGTCGTCCTCGCCCTCGACCATACCGTTCGCAATGAGCTCGGCATAGCCCGAGATTGCCGTAAGTGGGGTTTTGAGCTCATGGGTGATATTGGCCGTGAACTCGCGGCGCATGCGGTCGTTGTCCGCCAGCACCGCCATCTGACGCTTGAGCTCCTGGCGTTGCGACTCAATGCGCTCGAGCATGGGAACCATCTCGGCATAAGCATGCTCGTAGCTGCGGCGCGGATGGTCCAGATCGACCTCTTGCAGCGGCGCGATGATGGCACGGGATTCGCGGCGCGCAAGGAAAAACGAGAGCACCGCGCCCGCTGCCGCGATAAGCAGCATCGGCGCCACAAGAGACATGAGAATAGCCGCAATGCCAGGTTGGGCCTGCGCCAAGCGAACAACCTGGCCGTTATTAAGTCGGACAGCTCGATACAGCATAATCTCGTCGAGCGTGGAGCTTGCGCGCTCCGCAGAACCCGATCCGCTCTCGAAAGCCTTGACGACCTCGGGACGATCGCCGTGATTGGGCAGCATAGAAGGCGACGCCTCGTTGTCGTAGGCAACCGACCCGTCTTTGTTGATCAGCGTGATGCGCAAGTCCTCGCGATCGAAACTGCGCAGAAAGGCAATAGGCTCCTGCTGCTCATTAAGGGCAGCGGCAATAAGCTCGGTTTCCTGCGAAAGGTTGGCACTCGTGGCGTCTGCCAGGGTATTTTGCACAAAGAACGCGCCCAGCACCGTAAACGCCACGATAACCGCCATAGCGCAGAAAAAAACCGTCGCGAACACGCGATGCGACAGGGTGCGTTTTCCCTGGGGGGCTAAGACCACGAGCTACTCCTCCGATACGCTAGCCGCGCTGTCGGCTCCTTCGGTATCGTCGTCGGCCGTAGGCTCGGCCAGACGATAGCCCACGCCGCGCACGGTCTCTATGGCGCTCGCATGCTCGCCGAGCTTTTGGCGGAGCGTCTGCACGTGTACGTCGACGGTGCGCGAACCGCCGTCGAAATCCCAGCCCCATACGCTCTGCAGCAGCGACTCGCGGGTAAAGACCACGCCAGGTTTGCGCATGAGGTACTCGAGCAGGTCGAATTCGCGCAGCGTGAGCTTGAGCGGTTCACCGGCAACAGTCACTTCGCGGTGGCTGGGCGAAAGTACGATATCGCCCACGCTGAGTACATCGCTCGCCTGCTTGACCATGCCGCCGCGGCGCAGCAGCGCACGGCAACGGCTAGCGAGTTCCATAAGCGAGAACGGCTTGGTCAGGTAATCGTCGGCACCGCCATCGAGCGCCATCACCTTGTCGAGCTCGGTATCCTTGGCGGTAAGCATCATGATGGGCACCGTCGCCGTCAGGCGATCGGCGCGCAGGCGACGCATAATCGCCAAGCCATCGGTATCGGGCAGCATGATGTCGAGCAGGACGGCATCGGGTACCCGTCGCGCCACGGCAGCCTTAAACTCACCGTCGCACGAAAAGCCTTCGGCCTCGATCCCCTGCTTACGCAGCGCATAGACCGTCAAATCCCTGATGTTGTCATCGTCCTCGACGTAATAGATCATGTTGAACCCCTTTGCGGCCGGCATGACCGCATCTTAACCCTAAAGGTACCTTTACTAGATGGTATCAGCCAAAACGTCCCGTCAAATAATCCGCCGTACGCGGATCGGTCGGATTCTTGAAGAGTTGCGCGGTGGGCGCGTGTTCCACCAACTCACCCAGCAAGAAAAACGCGACCGAGTCGGAGATACGCGCCGCCTGCTGCATATTGTGCGTAACGACCACGAGCGTACAGGTCTCTTTGAGCTCGCAGGCCAGCTGCTCCACCACCAGCGTCGACACAGGGTCGAGTGCCGAGGTCGGCTCGTCCATCAACAGAATGTCGGGCTGCACGGCAAGTGCGCGGGCGATGCACAGGCGCTGCTGTTGCCCGCCCGAAAGACCCAGGCCCGACTCTTTGAGCTTGTCCTTGACCTCGTCCCACAGGGCGGCGCGACACAGGGAGTCCTCGACCAGCTCATCGAGCACGGCGCGGTCGCGCACGCCCATGCCGCGCGGACCATAGGCCACGTTGTCGTAGATGCTCATGGGAAACGGGTTGGGGCGCTGGAACACCATGCCCACGCGCTGGCGCAAACGGCAGATATCGTAATCGCCCAGGATATTCTGGCCGTCGAGTGCAATCTTGCCTTCGATGCGGCAATCCTTGATGCCGTCGTTCATGCGGTTAAAGCAGCGCAGCAACGTAGACTTTCCGCAGCCCGAAGGCCCGATGAACGAGGTGATCTGCTTGTCGCGGATCTTGATATTCACGTCCTTGAGCGCATGGTGGTCGCCATAGAACAGGTCGAGGCCCTCGACGTCGATGCGCGTCGGCGAGGCGGCAAGATCCTCTGCCGTGGGGCGAGTCGCATCCCCAACCTCGCGCTCGTGCGCGGCCTCGGCCTGCGCTTTCATGAGTTCTTCAAGCTCCGTGGGCTCCACAGCCGCAGCAGCCGTCATACCGCATACCTCCACATCGATATCAATTCAGCAGTATCGATAGTAGAAATCGCGGCTCATATGCACGTGAGCGCATTGTCAAGTGTTTGTAAGGGCACGCTGGCTATGCGGCGGGCAGCTCGATGGTGAATATCGTGTGTTCGGGCGTCGATTCACATGCAACGGTACCGCCGTGTGCCGCGATGATCTCCTTGGCGATGGCAAGCCCCAGTCCAGCGCCGCCGCGATTGGTCGCACGCGCCGCATCCAGGCGATAGAACTTCTCAAAGATCACCTTGAGCTTAGCCGCAGGGATAGGATCGCCCTGATTGATAAAGCGCACGCGCACGCTGCCATCGTCTTGGCGCCCGGCCTCGATCGTGATAGTCGAGCCCTCATAGCTATAGGCGACGGCGTTTTTCATGATGTTGTTGAACACGCGAGCCATCTTGTCGCCATCCACGAGCACCGTCAGGTCCTCGCGAATATCAACTTGGGCTTCCTTATGCTGCTCGTTGAGGATGGGATAGAACTCATCGGCGACCTGCGCCAGCAGCAATCCCAGGTCGACGTAGCCGCGCGTGAGCACAATATCGTGAAAGTCAAAGCGCGTGATATCAAAGAACTCCTCAATAAGCGCGTCGAGTCGGTGCGCCTTGTCGAGCGCAACGTCCGTAAAGTGCGCGCGCTGCTCAATCGGCAGGTCGGGCGCCTCCTGCAACAGCGAGAGGTAGCCCACCACGCTGGCAAGCGGCGTGCGCAGGTCATGCGCCAAGTATGTGACCAAATCGTCCTTGCGATGTGACTCGTCACGCAGGGCTTGCCGGACTTTGCGCTCGCGATCGCGCACACGGTTGAGCACACCCTCGACCTCCAAGAAGTCGCCGTCGATGTTGTCCCACGCGTCGGGATGATCGATCAGGCGATCCTGAATACGGGCGGCAAGCACGCGGTCGGAATGCCGCTCACCCTGCTCATAGCCCTGGTAGTACAGAGCGCGGCCGCAAAAGAACAGGACGCATACGGCAAGCGCCAAGACAAAGCCAAGCATGTTGAATACAAAACCGGCATCGAACAGCGCCGGTCCTTCGATGCCGCCGAGTGCCATGGTGCCGATCGCCAGCGTCATGGCCCACGCGGCACCGCCGATCACCACGCAACGACGCACGATTTCAAAGCGATCGATCAGCAAGAAGCCGATGAGTAGCACCGCCAAGATACCGGCGATGTTATCAATGCCGATCAGCAGCAGACTCAGCAAAAAGAACAGCACCGTCGCAAGCACGCGATTATCGACGACCGCTCCTACATATTCAAAGAGCCGATCGGGCACCTCAAACGCCTGCTTATCGTCTTTTGTCATGTCCATGTCCTCGCAAACAAAGGCGTTATTCAATGATATAGCCGACGCCCCAAACGTTTTTGATAAAGCGCGGCTTCTGAGCGTCGTCACCGATCTTTTCGCGCAGGTGACGAATGTGCACCATCACCGTATTGTTGGAGCCGGGCATAAAGTCCTCGTTCCACACCGCGCGGAACAGATCCTCTACGGGCACCACGCTGCCGCGATGCTCGGCCAGATACAGCAAGATGGAATACTCGATGGGCGTGAGGCGCACCGGAGCACCGTCCACCGTCACGGAGCGAGCGTCACGGTTGATCTCGAGGCCATCGAGCTGGAGGGTCGGCAACTCGGTCGCCTGCGCGCGGCTACCGTAGCTGGTGTAGCGGCGCAACTGAGCATGAACGCGCGCGATGAGCTCCAGCGGGCGGAACGGCTTGACCACGTAATCGTCCGCGCCAAGAGAAAGGCCTTCGATCTTATCCTGCTGGGCATCGCGTGCCGTCAACATAATTACGGGATAGGTATGGCTAACACGGATGGTACGCAGCAGCTCAAAGCCATCGATATCGGGCAGCATGACATCGAGCAGTGCCAGGTCAAACTCTTGCTCCAGAATTGCCTTGGCCGCATCGGCCCCGCTGTAGGCGATCTGGACGTCAAAGCCCTCCTTTGTAAGGTAGATACCAACCAGGTCGGCGATGGCCTTCTCGTCATCAACTACCAGTATGCGCTCGTTCATGCGTGCTCCTCTCGCGCTCCATTATGCCCGAGGCGGCGCCCGCCACACACAACAAGCGCGGGCGATTAAGTCGACCTTAAGCACCCTTGCGCCCGTTCGAGCACGAATGCGGGCCATGCGCGCACGCAACAATCGTCGTCGCCGGCAAACGATATACTTTAACGATATACTTTAGTGTCAGAAGAGACCATCCCGTCGAAAGCGAAATCTGTGAAGTCCCTCACCTCTTTTGCAAAGCGCTCCGCCCAGCTTGCCGCCGGCTTTGCCTGCGCCATCGCCCTTGTTGCTGGCGCACCCACCGTCGCCGGCGCCCAAGTGCTCACGACCGACATTGTTTGCGGCAAAACCGCCGATGCGCGCGGCATCACGGCCGAAAACCTGCCCGATATCGATGCGACCAATGCCCTCGTCATGGACAAAGACGGCACCGTCTACTATGCCCGCGGCGCCGATGAGCAGGTCAAGATTGCCTCGATCACCAAGGTCATGACCGCAATCCTGACCGTCGAAAACTGCAAGATGGACGAGAAGGTCACGGTGAGCAACGCTGCCGCCACCGTAGGCAACTCGACTGCCGGCCTGCTCGAAGGCGACGAGCTCACCGTGGAGCAGGCACTACGCGGCCTGCTGATCCCCTCGGGCAACGACGCCGCTATCGCGCTTGCCGAGTATGTGGGCAAAAAGATCGACCCCAAGACCAAAGACGCCGAGGCAACCTTTGTGAAGGCCATGAACGAGCGCGCCAAAAAGCTCGGCTGCACCGGCACGGTCTTTGAGAACCCACACGGTCTGGACTTTGATGAGTGGGCCGGCGACATGCACTCAACAGCACATGACGTGGCACTGATGATGCAGGAGGCCATGAAAAACGATACGATTCGTAAAGTCGTCGCGAGCGAGGATTCTTGGATTGAGGTCACGGGCGCCGATGGCTCAGACCATTCGCACTCCATGGACACGCACAACGTTTTGCTCGGTCAGGACGGAAACATTGGCGGCAAGACCGGCACCACCGACGACGCGGGCTATTGCTTTACGAGCGCCTACAACCGCGACGGCGACGAAATCTACACCGTTATCTTGAACTCCACCACCACCGACCAGCGCTTTACCGATACCGCCACCCTTGCCAACTGGTACTACGGCCACAAGGTCACGGTCGCGATCGCCAATACACAGGAGAAGACCGCCAACGGCAACCCGCTCATGGCACGCATTAGCCAGACAGATTGGACGGACAAGACGATCGACGCCACGCTCGCCGACCCCGACGCACGGGCAACGGCGTTCTCACTCGCCGGCAAAGTGACCGAAAAGGTTAGCTACGATGACCTTTCGGGCACGGTGCATGTTGGCGATAAGGTGGGCAGCGTTACGTTAAAGCAGGACGGCACCAAAATCGCCGTTATGGATCTGGTTGCCGACGAGGAAGGAACGGGGCCCAATCCCATCGAGTGGCTGCTCGTGAAGCTCGACCGCTTGGGCCGCCGCATCGACAACCGCCCGCTCACTGCCGAGAGTGAAACCGTAGCCAAGGCTCCCGAGGTGTAGGGCCAAAGCGTTATCACATCGAACCAAATGAGGCGTCCAACGGGGCGCCTCTTTTTTTGAGGGTTCGAATCCCCAGTTAACATTCTTCTAATTAAAAAAGGACCCCAAATGGGACCCTTCTTTCAAGTCATACTGGCGGAGAGCTGGGGATGTCCGGGCATGCTACGCATGCCCCCCCGGCTTCAAAGCCTAGCGGCTTTTCGCCCACGGGCTACAAACGCATTCACGTTTGCTTAACGCCCGTGCCCTCTCGGGTTCGAATCCCCAGCTAACGTGGTTCAACTAAAAAAGGGTCCCTTTCGGAACCCTTCTTTAAAGTCTTACTGGCGGAGAGCTGGGGATTCGAACCCCAGATGCCCTTTTGGGGCATACTCGCTTAGCAGGCGAGCACCTTCGGCCTCTCGGTCAGCTCTCCGTAACAGCCGTTCTATAGTAACCAAACAGTCGAAGATGGGCAAGGGGGAATTTTGAAGCGATTCCAATTTGCCAGTAGACGTCTCAGCCAATCATCTCAATCTGTAACAGGTACAGGCCGAATCTTCGTCCAGATGTTACAGATTTAGACAAATAGCCGGCGCCATCCGCAAATGTCTCAATCTGTAACAGTTGTCGAGCAAATCGGCCCGTAAATGTTACAGGTCAAGACAAACAATCCCTCAGGACACAACGTCTCAATCTGTAACATCTACAGACTGCCCCCTACCCCAGCGAGCGGTTGAGGGAGCCGAGCTCATCGTTGCCCATGGCGCGCCACATTTGATAGATGCAGCCGCGCGCCAAGAAAAAGAAGCCGTTATCGACGAGTTGCACGGCGACATCCGCGAGTTGATTGGTCACGGCGGGCACCGGCGGCAGCTCAAGACCCGCCTTGCGGATGGTCTCGACAGCCTCCTCAAACGTGGGCGGTTTGATGACGCCCATCTCGTTCATAAGGCCCTGCATTTCCTCCCGCGCGCTGCCGCCCGACTCCTCGCCGCGCGGCACCAGGCGGTAGCACGCCAGCGCCAGCTCGAGCTGGTCGCAATTCCAATAGGCGAATGCCAGACGATAGAACAGGTAACCGATCGAAGGCCGGTCGCTGGCAATGCGCAGACCGTGGCGCGCCACCTCGATAATCTCGTCATAGCGCTCCAGGCGTGCCAGCACGTTGATCAGGGCAAAGTGAGACTGCATGGACGAGCGCGCCAAATCGTAGAGACGACGCACCTCGGGCAGCGCACGCTCAAAGTCCTCTTGTTCGGCGTAAAAGCTGCAGATCTCGTGCTGGGCAAAATACAGCGCATCGGGAGCGCGAAGGATACGCACGGAACGGTCCTCCTCCATCACCGGCAGCACCATGCGCACCAGCTGGTTGTCGCAGAACTGGGTCTGGACCGGGCCCGTCGCCAAAAGCTCAGCAACGGTACACTTGGCTTCCAGCTCCTCGACAAGGCGAGAAAAGCCCTCGAAAGCACCAGCTCGGTCAACTTCGGATTGCTCGCGCAGCTCGACGACGCGGGCGACATACGGATCGTCGTCCTTCTCCATGACCTCAAGCTCGTCAGCCGTATCAGCGAGCAGCAAATCGCGAAGCGCAGGCGGCAATGGACGATGGTCATCACGTGGTCGGGCGTGAACCCCTGCAGGCTCAATCATGTCCGGCGCATCTGCCTCATATGCCTCGAGCAAACGTTTGCAGGGCATGTCATCCATATCCATGCTCTCAAGATCCTTGGCGACAGAAACGCAATCGGCCAGATAAGCCGCACGGCCAAAGGAGTACGTTTTAACAACGCGCTCGCCCTGCTCGCCGTCGGGCGCCGCAATCTGCACGTAGCAGCGTGTGATGCGAGCACCCGAAGCAAAGCAAGCCGCCGCGAGGGTAAGCGCAATACGCGCATCATGCTCAGTGGCCCATGCTGCGCGCTTTGGCTCATCCACCTCGCGCCAGGCGTTATCTTGAGCATCGTATTCGCGCTGCGGCATAGCATCGACAACCGTGCGGCCAAAACGCACCAGCATGATGCCCTCGGCGACGTTCGCTCGATAGGTGTAGTCGAGCCGCGTGACCACGTTGAGTGCTTCTACGATACGTGCAAAGCGGGTACGAACGTCCCACTCGCCACCCGGCTGGCACGCAACCATCCCCGGCTTGGCCCACGGGTTGTCATTCGACAGCGTTTCGAGCAGGCGAGGAACGTCGTTTGTCGTCTTGCTGATATGCCATAGGTCAAAGAGCGAGCAGCCCTCAAAGCTTGGCGACGAGGCAACGGGGCCCAACCCTGCCCCAATACGCTCAAGGATGCCCGATAGGCGGTTCAGGCGGCACTCGACGGCAAACAGGGTATCAATCTCGTCCTGGTCCAGCAGGCTACGATCAAAATTGAGATAGAAGAGCCTCGAGCGATCGATGCGCGCCAGGCTCATTTCGGTTTTGGCCGCGATGGTGCGCAGGCGAGGCAGATCGACTTCGCCCATCAAAGCGGCGGCATAGCGCTCAATGCCGCTTGGATTATCTGTATGGTCAATGCGGTAGAGCAACGTTTCGATTGCATCGGGCAGCGGCGTGGAATCAAAACCCAGCAGCACCTCAACCGGCTCGGGGAGTTTTACAAGTTTGATCTTGTCGATGGCATTTTTCATGCCCTCGTCAAGGTCATCACCGTCTGCCGTGCCTGAGACAGCGTTTTCAAAATCGGCGAATATCACGTAACGCAAGAACATCGAGGCCATAAACTCGCCGTAGCGAAGGCTGCGCGTCGAATTCCACGTCTCGCGATCGGATTGTTCGCACATGGTGCCTTCGGGAGAGCCGATAACTCGCGCCCGGGAGTGCATCGTCCCATCGGTACCCCTGACCGCGATCTCACCGATGTTGGAATCGGACTCGTCAAGAATCAGTTGCATGTCGGGATCGTCGGGCAGCGATATCTCGTTAACGGGACGGTCCACCTTATAGACCTCACCCGAAACGCTCACGTAGCCCAAAAGCGACACATGGCTTTTGCCGACGAATTCGACGACATAGCATGATTCATGCGGGTCCTCACCAAAGAGCTTCCAAACCACGCCATACGAGCGTCCCGCAGGCTGATCGGGCATGGCCGGAAAGCGCTTGTTGGGATCGAGAAACCTGAGCTTGTATGTCGGACGCTCTGCCACGAAATATCACCCTGATCGGTCGTCTAAAGAAAGAGCGCATCACGGGTTCACCGAGGCGCATACACGAAATCTTACACGAGTCGATGAGAAATGGCCCCTTTGACCGAGGTTCGATTCCATGCGGCGTCTGCCTAAAAGAAAAGCCCCCGTTGCCGGAGGCTTTCAATTTCAATTGGTGCGGCGTATAGGATTCCGCGCATCCGCTTGCGCGGATCCGCACCGGCTTCGCCCGCCTGCCGGCGGACTCGCCCGCGGGCTAAAAACACTCCGCGTTTTCTTTACGCCCGCGCCTCGACCGAGGTTCGAATCTCCGCAATGCCCCCCATAAAGGAAAAGCCCCCGTTTCCGGAGGCTTAAAACTCAATTGGTGCGGCGTATAGGATTCCGCGCATCCGCTGCGCGGATGTGCGCCGGCTTCGCCCGCCTGCCGGCGGACTCGCCCGCGGGCTAAAAACGCTCCGCGTTTTCTTTACGCCCGCGCCTCGACCGAGGTTCGAATCCATGCAGTGTTTACATAAAAGAAAAGCCCCCGTTGCCGGGAGCTTTAATCTCAAATGGTGCGGCGTATAGGATTCGAACCTATGACGTTCTGATTCGTAGTCAGACCCTCTATCCAGCTGAGGTAACGCCGCAACGCATGGATTATTATGCACGTGACCCCTCGATGGGTCAAGCGACAATTTGGAAAAATTTTACGAAGTGATGATTAAGACGCTCCTTGATTGTCATTTTCATTGCAACAGCCTCAGGACTCAGCGCAACGCGTTGCGCTGAGTCCTGAGGCGCGAATCCG